>DAIQBQ010000355.1:0-3159 GCA_036781065.1 Actinomycetota bacterium | reverse complement strand
CGCTGCAGATGCTCGACGAGATCGGCGGCGTCGAGAACGCCGACCGCTGGCTCCGCGACGCGGTGACCTCCGGGCGGCGGCTGATGGGCTTCGGTCACCGGGTGTACAAGACCGACGACCCCCGGGCGATGATGCTGCGGGGGGTCGCTGAGCGGATGGACCCGGGGCGGATGGCGTTCCCGAAGTTCATCGAGCGCCGGGCGGTCGAGATCCTGGAGGAGCTGAAGCCGGGCCGGGCGCTCTACCCGAACGTCGAGTACTACGCCGGGATCCTGATGAACATGATCGGCATGCCCGACATCCTGTTCACGCCGACCTTCGCCTGCAGCCGCACCGTAGGCTGGACCGCCCACATCCTGGAGCAGTCGTCCGACAACCGGCTGATCCGTCCCAACGGCCATTACGTGGGGCCGGAGCCGCCGGTCCCGGTGCCCGACCCGGAGTAGGGGTTCGGGAGCTCCCCGGGCCCGCCGGGACGGGTTCGGGCCCGGGCTGTCGGGCGGCCCGAGCGGGCCGGCGGCAAGCGGCAACCGGCGCCGCCTAGCGGGGCGGCTATCGGGCCCGGAGGGCGGCCTCGATCGTCTTCCGCTCCGTACGGAAGCTCGCCCGGCGCAGGGCCTCCGATGGCATCAGGGCGACGACCTCCTCGGTCTCGTCGTCGTGGTCTGCCGGGTCACCGCCGGTCGGGCGCATCACGAAGTAGTGGACGAACTTGTGGATGCGGGTGCCGGCCGGATCGACGTACCAGTAGTCGATCTTCGGCAGCGGGGACACGATCTCGACCGTGAAGCCGGTCTCCTCGGTGGCCTCCCGCCGGGCGGCGTCGGGGATCGCCTCGCCCGGCTCGACCAGTCCCTTCGGGAGCCCCCAGTGCAGCGCACCGGAGAAACTGCGCCGGCCGGTGAGCACGACCCGGCCTTCCCCGTCGACGATCACCCCGCCGGCGGACACGACGGTCTGCGTCGGCCGGCGAGGCGGGGGAGAATCCGAGTCAGATCGGGGCACCGAGGCAGGATAGCTGCCTGCCTGGAGGCCAGCCCCGGAGAGCGGGGCGCCCTCTGGACCGAGGGGGCGGGGAGGAAACCGAGGTGCACAAACTGAAGATCTTCGCCGACCCGACGTCGGCCGCCCACAATGGCGGCGCCGGGCACCCGGAACGGCCGGCCCGGCTTACCGCCTGCCTGGAGGCGATCGACGCCGTCGGGATCGAGGTCACCACCGGGTCCGGCCCGGCCTCTGGCGAGCAGCTGGCCCGGGTCCACGAGGCTTCCTACCTCGGACGGCTCGAGCGGTTCTGCGCCCGCGGCGGTGGGTCGATCGACGCCGACACCTACGCCTGCCCGGAGTCGTTCGGCATCGCCGCCCGGGCGTCGGGAGCGGTTTGCCTGGCCGTCGCCGAGGCGTTGCTCGGCAGGCAGCGGTCGTTCTGCCTGCCCCGGCCCCCGGGCCACCACGCGACGGCGGACGCGGCGATGGGGTTCTGCCTGCTGAACCACGCCGCCGTCGGGGCGGCCGAGGCGCTCAACCTCGGCGCCAGGAAGGTCGCCATCGTGGACTACGACGTCCACCACGGGAACGGCACTCAGGACATCTTCTGGGCCGACCCCAGGGTGCTGTACGTGTCGATCCACCAGTACCCGTGGTACCCGGGGACCGGCGCCCTCGAGGACACCGGCGGGGGCGAGGGGGAAGGGACCACGGTCAACGTGCCGCTGCCGTCGGGCACCTCCGAGGACGTCTACTTCGCCGCGATGCAGCGGATCGTTGTCCCGGCGCTGGGCAGGTTCAGCCCCGACCTGATCATCGTCTCGGCCGGCTTCGACGCCCACGAGGCCGACCCGCTGGCCGAGATGCTGCTCACCGCGGAGAGCTTCGAGGTCATGACCAGCATGCTGGTCCTGGCGTCGAACGAGCTGTGCAGTGGTCGCCTCGTCCTGACGCTCGAGGGCGGCTACGATCTGCCGGCCCTGGCGGAATCGGCAATGGCGGCGCTGACCGCGTTGAGCGGGGAGGGTGGCGGCGCCCGGGCCTACCTGGAGGACGCCCCGCCCCGGAGCCTGGAAGCGCTGCGGCGGGCGATCGACTTCCACGAAGGAGCGGCAACCAGGTGACCAGGCCCATGCCCGCTGCCGTACCCGCACCGGCACTCGACCTTGCCGCCGCGTTCGCCGCCGCCGGATGGCCGCTGTACCTGGTCGGCGGATGGGTGCGCGACGCCCTGATCGGCCGGCCGGCGCCCGACCTCGACTTCGCGACCCCGGCACCGCCGGCCGAGACCCAGAAGATCCTCACCCGGTGGGCCGGCACGAGGGGCGGGGGCAACATCTGGACGACGGGCTTCGAATTCGGCACGGTGGCTGCCCAGAAAGGCGCGGTGCGGGTGGAGGTGACGACGTTCCGCACCGAGCGCTACGAGGAGGGCTCACGCAACCCGACAGTCGTTTTCGCCAGCGAGCTGGAGACCGACCTGTCGCGGCGCGACTTCACGATCAACGCGCTGGCCATCGCCCTGCCGGAGGTACAGCTGATCGACCCGTTCGGGGGCCTGGGCGACCTGGCCCAACGCCGCATCCGCACCCCGCTGTCGCCGGAGATCTCCTTCGGCGACGACCCGCTGCGCATGCTGCGGGCGCTGCGCTTCGCCTCGACGCTGGACTTCCGGATCGAGCCCGAGGTCCTGGACGCCATCGCGGCGCTGCACGGGCGGCTGGCGATCGTCTCGGCCGAGCGCATCCGTGACGAGTTCAGCAAGCTGCTGTGCGGCCAGGCGCCGTCGGCGGCGCTGCGGCTGGCGACCGAGGTCGGCCTGGCCGACGAGTTCCTCCCGGAACTGGGCCTGATGCGCCTGGAGCAGGACCCGATTCACCGTCACAAGGACGTCTTCGCCCACACGCTGGCGGTGCTGGACAACGCGATCGCCCTTGAGGACGGCGAGCCGGACCTGATCGTGCGACTGGCAGCGGTGTTGCACGACATCGGCAAGCCGCGCACCCGGGAGATCACCCCGGAGGGGGTGACCTTCCACCACCACGAGGTGGTCGGGGCGGAGATGGCCCAGACCCGGCTGCGGGCGCTGCGCTACCCCACCGCGGTGATCGCAGATGCCCGCCAGCTGGTCTACCTGCACCTGCGGCTGCACAGCTACGGGCTCGGCTGGAC
>DAIQBQ010000354.1:0-3162 GCA_036781065.1 Actinomycetota bacterium | reverse complement strand
CCTCGCTGACGTAACCGGGCACCAGGAAGTCGAGCAGGTCGCGTATCCGGGCCAGAAACAGGCGCACAGCTGAGCTAGAGAACAGTCGGGAAGGGGGGATTTGAACCCCCGGCCTCCACGTCCCGAACGTGGCGCGCTAACCAAGCTGCGCTACTTCCCGTCCACGCGATCTTACCGCTTCGGCCCCGACCGGACTCCCGCTGGGCGGGGTCGCTGGTTGCGGAGCATGCGAATGGTCAGCTCTTGGATCCGGGTGCAGTTGGGGAGCTACTCGCTTGAGCGAGGTCAGGAGCCGAGCCCGGACACCGCCTGCCACTGTTCCCACTGGAGCATGCGGGAGTAGAGGGCCACGTCGATGGTCGGTGCCGGTCGGGGGGATGGAGCAGGTGGAGGAGCCGCCGCCTGCACAGTTGCCGGGAGAGCCTGAGCCACCGCTTGTCTGGCGGCCGGCGGGGCGCTCGCTGGGCCGGGGGTGGACGTCTTCGGCTTGGCCGGCGCGGTCTGTGCTGCCGGCGGGGGAGCGGCGTGGGTGGCCGGCGCCGGCAGCGGGAGTGAGGCCGATCCCACCGTGTCGGCGAAGTCTTCGACAACCATCAGCCCGACCGGCGAGGGAGCGGTGGCAATGCCCACGATGCGGTAGGAGCTGTCGGTCATCACCGCCTGGTGCGGCGGGCTCGCCACAAACGCATCGTGCACCGCGGACGCGGTCGGACCGACGCCGACGTTTTCGCCGGCGGCGTTGGCGGCGAGAACGTCTCCCGGGAAGGCCGGGTTCTGGGAGATCCGTTGGGCGGCGGCCATCGCCCCCGCCCAGCCTTGGGCGATAGCGGTGAGGGTGCCGTTCAGGCTCACCGGGGACTCGCCGGCCGAGGCCCGGTCCTGGTTGATCATTGCCAGCAGGGCGGGGGCGTCACCCGACGTCTGGGCATGCGCCGGCAGCGACAGGATGGCCTCCGGCAGCATCAACGCCAAAGCCAGAGCAAGGGCAATCCACCGGACCCTGCGCCAGCCGAGGTGGGCGGCGCCTACGGGCATGCCACCCTCCGGCGTCGGCCCATAACCGTCCTCCGTCGGGGGAGTAATTCACTCCTAGCAGGCTGGAACAACCTCTCCCACCCCCCCCGGTACCAGCCCGATTTGTACCGAACGACCGCGGCGACAAGCCGACGCGTTTCTACGATTGTTTCGCCGGTCGGGCAACTACGGGCGGTGCCGCGACTACCCGCGCAAAAACCAGCTAGTAGGCTGCCTCAAATGCAACGGATAGCCGACAACCGCTCGATGCGGCATCCTAGTCGACTCACATTCGCGCATGCAACTTTTCTGCCTGGTCCACGCGGCTTATATGGAGAACCTTGTCTAGTTCTGACCTCTACCGAGGAAGCAGAGCCTCCGCGATCTGGACTGCGTTCAGCGCTGCACCCTTCCGTAGGTTGTCGCAAGCACAAAAGAAGCATAGAGCGTGGTTATCATTAAGATCGGGACGGATGCGCCCGACCATTGACGGGTCACGCCCAGCCGAGGCCAGCGGCGTGGGCAGGTCCACCACCTCCACCCCTGGTGCGGCGGCCAGTGCCTCGGTTGCCCCGTCGACGTCGACCGGGGAGGTGAAGCGGGCCCAGACCGAGGCTCCGTGCCCGACGATGGTCGGCACCCGGACGCAGGTGGCCGTCACCTGCAGGTTGGGAAGGCCCATGATCTTGCGGGTCTCGGTGTCGAGCTTCACTTCCTCGCTGGTGTAGCCGGCGGGCCGGGGTGAGCCTGCCCGGGGGACCGCGTTGAAGGCGATCGGGGCCGGGAACGCCCGGGCGGGCGGGTAGAGGTCCAGGCCGGCGCCGGACCCGAGCCCCTCGATGGCGCCCGGTTGGCTGGCGAGCTTCTCGACCTGCTCCCGTAGTTCGTCGATCCCGATGGCCCCTGCACCGGACACCGACTGGTAGGAGGAGACGACCACCTTCTCCAGCCCGAACCGCTGGTGCAGGGCACCGAGCGGGACCACGACCCCGAGGGTCGTGCAGTTCGGGCTGGCAACGATCCCCTTGACCGCACCCGCCAGCGCGGCGGTGTTGACCTCCGGGCAGACCAGGGGGACGTTGTCGTCCATCCGCCAGGCGGCGGAGTTGTCCACGACGATCGCTCCGGCGGCGGCAGCCACCGGCGCCCACTGCCTGGCGATCTCGTCCGGGGTGTCCATGACCACCAGGTCGACGCCTTGGAACACCGACGCCTCCAGCGGCTTCACGGTCAACTCGCCCCCGGCAAACGGGATCTTCCGCCCGGCCGACCGGGCCGAGGCCACGGCGATGACCTCCGATGCCGGGAACGACCGCTCCTCGAGCAGTCCCAGCATCACCCGGCCGACCACGCCGGTGGCACCGACGACGGCGACCCGCGGGTTTGCGGGAAGGCCCACCGAGCCGCTCATGAAGCCGCCTCCTCGCCGTGCTCCTCGCGCAGGACCGCGTCGTGGGGCAGGTCGAACGCCTCATGGATCAGCTGGACCGCTCGGACGACGTCCCCCGCCCGCAGGACGCAGGAGATCCGGATCGACGACGTCGAGATCATCTCGATGTTGATCCCGGCCTCGGCCAGCACCTGAAACATCTTGGCTGCCACGCCGGGGTGCGAGCGCATACCGGCGCCGACCAGCGAGACCTTGCCGATCTCCGCCTCGGCGGTCCAGCCGTCGGCGCCGATGTCGCCGGCGATCCGGTCGATCACCGCCCGCGAGCGGTCGAGGTCGTCCTTGGCCATCGTGAACGACTGGTCGGTCCGGCCGTCCTCGGACACGTTCTGCACGATCATGTCGACGTTGATCGCCTCGGAGGCAAGCGAGCCGAAGACCTTGGCCGCCACCCCGGGCTGGTCCGGCACCCGCCGGATCCGCACCATCGCCTCCGAGGTGTCGTGGACGACCCCTGAGATCAGCGCTTTTTCCATCCGCTCGTCGCCTTTCTGGACAAACGTCCCCTGCTCGGTGTTGAACGAGGACCGCACGTGGAGCACCACGTCATAGTTCCGGGCGTACTCGACCGACCGCAGCATGAGCACCCGGGCGCCGCTGGCGGCCATCTCCAGCATCTCCTCGTAGCTGACGACGTGGAGCTTGCGCGCTTCGGGCACGATCCGCGGGTCGGCGGTGTAGACGCCGTCGACGTCGGT
>DAIQBQ010000353.1:0-3174 GCA_036781065.1 Actinomycetota bacterium | reverse complement strand
CCGGCGGAGCGCCTCCAGCCGGCCGACCAGGCTGGCGGCGGCGGCGCGCTCGGCACGGATCGGGGCGGCCTCCTGCTCGGCCCGCGCCAACTCGGCATCGAGGGACGCCACCTGCTGGGCGGCGACCCGGCGCTGGGCCAGCACCAGCGCTGCCTCCCAGGCGGCTACCCGTTGTGTGGCAACGGTTTCCTCCTCTGCCGCGGCCGCCAGGAGTGCCCTGGCGGCGGCCAGCCTCAGGTCGGCCACGACCCGGCGCATCTCCGCCGCCTGCTCCTGCAGCCGGCCCCGTTGGCGCTCGTGCTCCCGCGCGTGAAGCCGCGACTGGCTGGCTTCTTCGGCCTTGTCGGCGGCCAGTTGGCGGGCGACCCGGGCCGCCGCCTCAAATGCCTGCCGGTGGCTGTCGGCGGCCTTCCAAGCCTCGGCCAGCCGGGCGCAGGCGGTCGTACGGACCGAGGATGCCTCGACCAGCGTCCGCAGCTGGCCAAGCGACCCCTCGACGAAGTCCCGCTCCAGCTCCAGCAGCGGACGCTTGGCGAGCTCGTCGGAGTACGCGGCGAGGTTGGCCGCCACCTGGCCCGGCTCGGCCGGGTCGATCACCAACTCCAACAGGAAATCGATGAACTCATCGGCATCCCGGAAGCGGAACAACTCCGCCGCTCCTCCCTCGCGCCGGTTCATCCGCAGTTGGTAGTGAAACAGCTCCGGGTCGAGCCCGAGATCGGTCAGCCGGCGCTGCCATTCGCCTTGGGCCTCGGAGATCGTCAACTCCAGGGCCGGGTCGGCGCGGGCAGTGTCTCGCAGCAGGTCGCAGAAGCGGGTCAGGCTGGCTGCCCTCCTCCCGCCGCTGGTCTCGTCGCCGTCGTCGATGTGGATCGGCAGGTTGTCGGCGCTCAGGCTGCCGGGGCGGGCATAGAAGGCATACCAGGCGCGGCGCAGCCGGGTGGGATCCGCCGACTTCGCCCGGTCCCGCCACTCCATGACCATGCCGGTGACCAGCGTCGCCGCGCCCATGCCCGGCAGGGCGCCCTGGCCGGGCACCTCCCACTCGGCCACGATGTGGGCGGTGTCTTCGCCAGCGACGTAGTCCTCGAGGCGGCGCTGCCGGCCCTCGGTCTCCGACCCGAGGAACTCTCGCCGACCGGGCCGGAGCAGGGCATAGAAGAGGTTGAGGATCGACGACTTGCCGCCGCCGTTGCGCAGCCACAGCACCGTGTCGAGCGCCCCGGCACGTTCCTCGCCGGTGAAGTCGAGCAGCAGCGGCGCCAGCCGTGCGTCCCGGTGGCCGGCGCCCTCGAAGCGCAGCAGGCGCAGCTTCATGACGGTACTGCTCCGACCGGGTCGTGCGGGTCGGGGATGTTCCCGTTCGCCTCGGCGACCGGCGCACTGGCCGCCTGCGGGCGGCCAGCCCCGCCGGCCGCTACCGGTTCCCGCCCCTCCGGGCGGCCAGCCCCGACCAGCACCCGGTATCCCTCGTGGGCCGCCAGCTCGCGCACCTGGATCCGGTAGCGGGCCAGCGCCTGGAACAGCCCACCCTCGGCCTCGGACACCCGGCGGAGGAACCCCTGCTCGGTCAGCACCTCCAGGGCGTAGCCGATGATCCCCTGGGTGCTCTTCGGCGACCTCCTCCCGTCGCCGGTGTCCCGGGTGGCGTTCCGCCGGTGGTAGATCCGCCAGGCCTGCTCCAGCTCGGGCTGATCGTCGCGGGGATCGGCGTCGCCGAAGCGCCGGCTTAGCCGCTCGCAGGCGTCACGGAGGTAACGCTCGAGGCTGAGAACGCTCACCCGTTGCACCGCCGCCTCGTCGTCGAGCGAGACCGCCGTGGGATAGCAGTAGGCGGCGATCGCCAGGTGGACCAGGCCGTGCAGCAACCGGTCCTCGACCGAGAGGTTGGACTTGTAGTCGGCGAGCTTCAGGGCGAAGACCGAGCCCTCCTGGGGGCCGAGGGCGAGGCCAAACGGGCCGGCACCAAGAATCAGCAGGCCGAGGCCGTCGGCGATTGATTCCACCACCGCCCGGAACTCGGCGTCGACCCGGAACCGCTCAAGGAGGGCCTTGTAGTCGGGCTCGTTCTCCGGCCGCAGCCGGGGCCGCAGCCCGAAGACGAGCAGCATGGCGGCATCCCGGGCCTCAGCCCCGCGGCTAGGCACGAGCCGCTCCCAGCTCGACCAGGTCCCACGGGTTTCCGGTGGCGCCGGGATCGCCGTCTACCCGACGCTGCTCGGGCTGATCCGGGAGCACGCTGACCAGGAGGTCGGCACCGCCGAAGCCCGGGTCCGCCAGCGGCGTCCCGTCGTCGATGCTGATCAGGCCGGCGGCCGCGAGGTCATGGTCGTCAGGTGTGTCGCCGGCCTTGTCACCCGCTTCCGGGGCGAACTGGCGCAGGGCGACCAAGGCGATGAGGTCTGGGACGCCCGGGCCGTGCTCACGGGCAGACTGCAGCAGCCGGCTCAGCCGCAGCGGCGTCGATGCAGCACGGGAGATCAGGCCCTGGACAGTGAGGCGGTCCTCCTCGCTGAATCGCATGAGATTGACCGGAGCTTGCTCGAGTTCCAGGTCGTACACCTCCAGCCCGTCCGGACCGTGCTCGCGACGGGGCTGCAGGAGCGAGGAAAGCAAGGTCGTCAGCCGCATGACCGCCGGCGGCTCCGCCCCGACCGCGGCCCGGAAGAAGGCGGCCAGTGGCTCCATGGCAGTCGCCCGGTCGGCGGCAAGGAGCGGCATCAGCAACTCGCCCTCGGGGTCCGGGAGCGGCAGGACCACTGCCGGGGCGAAGACCTGGCGTTGCTGCTCGTCGAGAAAGACGCCCCGGGCGCGGATCAGCTCGTTGTGCAGTCGCCAGTGGCGGTTGCGGCAGTCCCGCAGCAGCTCGACCAGCTCGGCCACCCGATGAGCCTTGGTCGGGTCGGCCCGGTCCAGCGTGTCGTCGGTGGTCCGGATCAGCTCGTGCTCGACCTCCAGCCGTTCGCTGAGGTGGGCGAGCGCCTCGGCCAGCATCTGCGGGACTTCGTTGTGCCAGTCGACCTGGCGGATGTCCCGGCGGGTGGCGTCAAGGATGCTGCGGATCTTCTCGGCGAACTGGATCGAGCGGATCCGGGCCTCGCGGGCGGTCGACACCGCCTGGTCGAGACGACCGCGGGCGAGTTGGGACCGGAGGACCGCCTCGGCAGCGGCCTG
>DAIQBQ010000352.1:0-3196 GCA_036781065.1 Actinomycetota bacterium | reverse complement strand
TGGCGTTGCGCCGTGCCAGCTCCAGCATCTCGTCGGTCATATCCAGCCCGTATGCCTTCCCGGTCGGGCCGACACGCCGGGCGGAAAGGATGACATCGATACCGCCACCCGAGCCCAGGTCGAGCACCACCTCGCCCTCGGCCAGCTCAGCCACGGCCGTCGGGTTGCCGCACCCGAGCGACGCCAGCGCGGCGGCCTCCGGCAGGTCGGCCAGCTCAGCTCCCGAGTAGCCACTGGTGCCGAAGCACGCCTCCCCCTCGCCACAGCAACTGACCGACTGGGTCGAGGCCAGCAGGGCCAGCTCGGCGTAGCGGGTGCGGACGGTATCGCGAACGGCCCGGTCATCCATTGCCGATCGCTCCTGCTCGGGTCCCGCTTCCCTGGTCTTCGGGAACAAGCCCCGGAGCCAGACCGGCCAGACCCAGCCTCGGCAGGTCGTCCAGCAGGGCCTCGACGCGCCGGCGGATCTCATCACGGATTGGCCGGACCTCTTCCAGCGGCTTGCCGGCCGGGTCGGGGAGGTCCCAGTCCAGGTACTGCTTGGCCGGGAAGATCGGGCAGGCATCCCCGCAGCCCATCGTGATCACGACGTCGGCCGCCTGGACGATCCCCTCGGTCCAAGGCTTGGAGTACTCCTCGGTGATGTCGATACCGGCCTCAGCCATCGCGCCGACCGCGGCGGGGTTCAAGTCCGTGACCGGCTCAGAGCCTCCCGACCAGGCCACGGCGGCGCCGCCGGCGAGGTGGTTGAACCAGCCGAGGGCCATCTGCGAACGCCCGGCGTTGTGGGTGCACAGGAACAGCACGATCGGGGTGTCGGTGCCTGCCCTGCCCTGCACCCGGGCGAGTGCCCGCAATCGCTGCCGGGCGAAGCGCTCGGCCAGGAGAGCGAGGTAGATGGTCACCGACGCCCTGCTGGCGAACTCGTCGTAGCTGGTGTTCAGGAACAGTTCGATGGTCTCGTGGCCGAAGACGCCCGTGAACTCCTCCGTCAAGCGGTCGGTCGCCACCTTCAGGGCGTGCTGCTGGTCGGGCGTCAGGCGGGCTCGGCTTTTCTCAAGCAACACCCGGGGGCTTCCTGCATCGCTCATGGCGTCCTCCTCGACGATGTCTTCGACCCGCCCGCGGTTCTCAGGGCACCTCGCATTGATTATTGTCGATACCAGATGCTGCCACCTATATCGAGCAGTGTCAATACGTCTACCAAGTACCATCGCAATGGCCAGCCGCCGCGGCGAGAAACGCTGAGCGAGGGCGGCTCGCAGGAGGGGAGCGCCTCATCGACGCCGACGTGATCGTGGCGGGAGCGGGCTTGGCCGGGTTGGTAGCCACGCACGAGCTGACCTCCGCCGGGAAGACGGTGGTGCTGGTCGACCAGGAGAGCGCCGCCAACCTCGGGGGGCAGGCGTGGTGGTCATTGGGCGGCCTGTTCCTGGTCGACAGCCCCGAGCAGCGCCGGCTCCGGGTCAAGGATTCGTTCGAGCTGGCCTGGTCCGACTGGCAGGGGAGCGCCCAGTTTGACCGGCTGGCCGACGAGGACTCGTGGGCGGTGCGCTGGGCCCGGTCGTACGTGGAGTTCGCCGCGGGGGAGAAGCGTGCCTGGCTGACCGGCCTGGGCCTCCGCTTCCTCCCGACGGTCGGTTGGGCTGAGCGCGGCGATCTCCGTGCGGGCGGCCACGGCAACTCGGTGCCTCGCTTCCACATCACGTGGGGGACCGGGCCCGGTGTCGTGGAACCGTTCATCGCCTCGGCCCACCGCGCCGCCGAACGCGGGCTTGTCGTCTTCCGCCACCGGCACCGCGTCGACGACCTGGTTCTCACCGGCGGCGCCGTCACCGGGGTGCGGGGGGTGGTGCTGGCTGCCGACGACGCCGCACGCGGTGCCCCGTCCAACCGCCAGGCTGTCGGCGACTTCGATCTGTCCGCCCAGGCGGTGATCATCACGACCGGGGGGATCGGTGGCAACCACGACCTGGTGCGCCGGTGCTGGCCAGAGCGCCTGGGAGCGCCCCCGGGTGGCATGCTCACCGGCGTGCCGGCCTACGTCGACGGCCGCATGCTGGATATCGCCGCCGCCGCCGGTGTCCGGCTGGTCAACCAGGATCGCATGTGGCACTACACCGAAGGGGTCCAGAACTTCAAGCCGATCTGGCCGGGGCATGCCATCCGCATCCTGCCGGGACCGTCCTCGATGTGGTTCGACGCCCTCGGCCGGCGCCTCCCCAACCCGTGCCTGCCCGGGTTCGACACGATCAGCACCCTGCGCTACCTGAGGACCACCCCCGACATCGCCGGCTACGACCACTCCTGGTTCGTCCTCACGCAGAAGATCATCCGCAAGGAATTCGCCCTGTCCGGGTCAGAGCAGAACCCTGACATCACGAGTAAAGACCAGAAGGCTGTCCTCCGCGAGCGCGTCCTCAACCACGATGCCACCGGCCCCGTCGAGGCGTTCAAAAACAACGGGGTCGACTTTGTTGTCGCCGGCGGCATCGAAGAGCTGGTGGAGAAGATGAACGGCCTGACCGAGCGCCCCCTCCTCGACGCCGCGGTCGTCCGCCGGCAGATCGAGGTCCGGGATGCCCAGCTCGTCAACCCCTACAGCAAGGACGCCCAGGTGATGGCGATCCGCAATGCCCGCAGGTTCCTCGGCGAGCGGTTGGGCCGCACCGCCGCACCGCACAAGATCTTGGACCCCGCCAACGGGCCGCTGATCGGTGTCAAGCTGCACATCCTGACCCGCAAGTCCCTGGGCGGGATCCAGACCGACCTCGACTCACGGGCGCTGGGGCTCACCGGTGAGCGGATCGAGGGCCTGTATGCCGCCGGCGAGGTGGCCGGGTTCGGCGGAGGGGGAGTGCACGGCTATAACGCCCTGGAGGGGACCTTCCTCGGTGGGTGCCTGTTCTCCGGCCGTGCCGCGGGCCGGGCGGCGGCTCGCCGGCTGGGCTGAGCAGTCGTCTGGGTCGGCCGTCTGGATCGGCGGGGGGAGCCGGGCTCCCCGGAAACGACGGTAACCTCACCAGCTGCCGGCGGTCCTGACTCGCGCCCGGCTCTGGCGCGTTCTATGCATTTGGCCTCGCTATGGTCGCTTCAGGCCTGCGGCCTATTGTCGAGCTATCTCGCCTGAGCCGCGTCCGAGATTGTTGACCGACCTTGGGACCGGGTGTACTCTCACAGCGCGCTAAGACAAGGA
>DAIQBQ010000351.1:0-3214 GCA_036781065.1 Actinomycetota bacterium | reverse complement strand
ATGTGCAGCCGGGTCTGCGGGTCCAGGCCGACGGTCGGCTCGTCCAAGAACAGCACCCGGGGCGAGTGGAGGAGGCCGCGGGCAATCTCCAGCCGGCGCTTCATCCCCCCGGAGAAGGTCCGCACGATCGAATCCTTGCGGTCCCAGAGCCCGACCATGTCCATGACCTTTTTCAGCCGCCCGGCGACGGCCTCCTTGGGCACCCCGTAGAGCTCGGCGTGGAACCGGAGGTTCTCGATGGCGGTCAGGTAGTCGTCGAGGGTGGTGTCCTGGAACACCAGGCCGATCCGCCGCCGGACCTCGGCCCGCTGGTGCTCGACGTCGAACCCGGCGACCAGTGCCTGCCCGTCGCTCGGCAGCAGCAGGGTGCACAGCATCGAGATCGTCGTCGACTTGCCGGCGCCGTTCGGCCCGAGGAACCCGTAGGTCTCGCCGGGCATCACCTGGAAGCTGACGCCGCGGACCGCCTCGAAGCCGCCGAAGCGCTTGCGCAACTCCCGCGCCTCGATTGCCGGGCGGAGGGGAGCGGTCTCGCCGCCTGGGTCGGGAGGGGCAGGCTGGTCAAGCTCGGTGGTCAGCTGGGTCATCGTGCTTCCTTTCTTGCGACGTTGTGAACTGGGTGGCTCAGCGCTCCCGGCACCCGAAGGCGACGATGTCGTCGGCCAGGTGGCCGAGTACCCGGGCGAGCTCGGCCCGTTCCTCCGGGCTCCAGCCGGACAGCATCTGCTCGATCACGATGCGCCGGGCCTCCAGGATCCGGCGGACCATGTCGCTGCCGGCGTCGGTGACGGTCAGCAGCGATGCCCGGCGGTCTTCCTCGACTGGCGCCCGGTCGACGAGCCCGGCCTGGCGCAGGTGATGTACCTGCCGGCTGGCCGTTGACAGGTCGACGCCGAGGACGTCGGCTAAGTCGGAAAGCCGGAGCGGCCCAGCTTCCTTCAGCCGCTTCAGCAGGGTATAGCTGGCCCGGTCCAGCGGGATGCCCGCCGCCCGCTGGAAATGCTCCCGGATCCTGGGGAGGTTGCCCCAGCGCACCAGGGTGTGCAGCGCCCGCTCGATCGCCTCGAGATCGGGGTCGGCGGCGGTGCCGGGCCGGGTCGTAGTCGGAGTGCTCATAGTTGCATTGTACAATGATTGCTCGCAGCAAGCAACGGAAATTTTTGGGGTCTTGGGGGATTGACGAACGCCCCGTTCACCACTAGGATAATAGTTGTACGGCGCAAGCAACTTCCAGTCTTCGTAGAGAAACAGGCGGTGCGCGGATGAAAGCAGTGACGGATCGTTCCGGCGGGGGAGCCAGGAAGGGCGACCGCTACAAGTGGGTGGCCCTGTCCAACACCACGTTGGGCATGTTCATGGCGGCCCTCGACTCGTCGATCGTGATCATCTCGCTCCCGGCGATCTTCCGGGGGATCAAGCTCAATCCGCTGCTGCCGAGCAACATCGGCTACCTGCTGTGGGTCCTGATGGGCTACCTCGTCGTCACCGCCGTGCTGGTGGTGACCCTCGGCCGCATCGGTGACATCTTCGGCCGGGTGCGCATGTACAACCTCGGCTTCCTGGTCTTCACCCTGGCCTCGATCGGGCTGTCGCTGACGCCCTGGACCGGGGGCGCCGGGGCGATGTGGCTGATCATCGGCCGGTTCATCCAGGGCATCGGGGGTGCGTTGTTGATGGCCAACTCGACCGCCATCCTGACCGACGCCTTCCCGGTGGAGGAGCGGGGCACGGCTATGGGGATCAGCATGATCGCAGCCATTGCCGGGTCGTTCATCGGGCTGGTCGTCGGGGGCGTCCTCGCCGATGTCAACTGGCGGCTGGTGTTCTGGGTCAACGTCCCGGTCGGCCTGTTCGGCACCGTCTGGGCCTACTTGAAGCTGAAGGAGCTGGGCACCCTCACCCCGGCCAAGATCGACCTGTTGGGCAACCTCACCTTCGCAGCCGGCCTGGTGGCGATCCTGGTCGGCATCACCTACGGCATCCAGCCGTACGGTGCCCACACGATGGGCTGGACCAGCCCGTTCGTGCTGGCGATGCTCATCGGTGGCGTCGTTGTCCTGGCTGCCTTCGTGTGGATCGAGCGCCGGGCGAAGGAGCCGATGTTCGACATGTCGCTGTTCGGGATCCGGGCGTTCAGCGCCGGGAACGTGGCGTCGTTGCTGGCATCGATCGGCCGGGGCGGTCTGCAGTTCATGGTCGTCATCTGGCTGCAGGGCATCTGGCTGCCGCTGCACGGCTACAGCTTCGTGAGCACGCCGCTGTGGGCCGGCATCTACATGCTGCCGATCACCGGGGGGTTCCTGATCGCCGGGCCGGTGTCCGGCTGGCTGTCCGACCACTACGGTGCCCGCCCGTTCGCCACCGGCGGCATGATCATCGCCGCGGTGAGCTTCGCCCTGCTGATGCTGCTGCCGGCCAACTTCTCCTACCCGGTCTTCGGGGCGATCCTGCTGGTGAACGGGTTGGGCTTCGGGCTCTTCGCCGCACCGAACACCACCGGGATCATGAATGCCGTCCCGGCCCGGCTCCGGGGATCTGCCTCCGGCATGCGGGCGACCTTCATGAACAGCGGCATGCTGCTGTCGATCGGTGTGTTCTTCTCGCTGATGATCGCCGGTCTGGCCTCGGCGCTGCCGCACACGATGAGCTCCGGCCTGATCGCCCAGGGGATCCAGCCGGGGGTGGCCGACAAGGTCGCCGGCCTGCCGCCCGTGGGCAGCCTGTTCGCCGCTTTCCTTGGCTACAACCCGATGAAGACACTGCTCGGCCCGGCGTTGTCGACGCTCCCGCCGGCCCGGGCGGCCCTGATCACCGGCAAGACCTTCTTCCCGGGACTGATCTCCGGGCCGTTCATCCACGGGCTGCGGATCGTGTTCACCGCCTCGGTGGCCATGACCCTGATCGCCGCTCTGGCTTCGTGGCTGCGGGGGGCCAAGTACGTCCACACCGAAGAGATGGCTGCGGTTCCCAGCGTCCCCAGCGTCGCCGTCGAGCCGGTCCTGGTGGCTGAGTTGGCAAGCAACGGCCACGCCCCGGCGGCCGGCGGGGTTGCGGGCGACGGGTACGTCCCGGCGACTGAGGACGTGGCGACCAACGGGGTCTCGACCGGCGGCCGCGTCCCGGCGACCAACGGGGCGGAGGCCAACGGGGTTGCCACCAACGGGGTTGCCGCTGACGGGGTGGAGGCCAACGGGGTTGCCACCAACGGGGTTGC
>DAIQBQ010000350.1:0-3242 GCA_036781065.1 Actinomycetota bacterium | reverse complement strand
AGGGCGGCCAGCCCGGCCGGCCTGGTGCCGATCGCCCCGGCGCCGGCCGCCGGCCGCGCCGTTCCGGAGGCATCGGGCCCAGCCGCGCCCACCCGCCGATCAGTGCGGTGAAGCATCGCCCCTCTCCGGACCTGGTCGTCGGCGGCTCCCGCCGGCTGGGAGAAGCTTCCCCCTTCCCGATAAAGCTGCGCTGAAGCTTCTTCGGAACACTGCCCTTCCTGGTACCGTGCCCGGCGTGAGCGACGATCTGCTCCAGCGGGGAGCCAGCAACGCGGTCAACGTGTGCATGGGCGTCGGGCCTGCGGACCGGGTCGTCATCGTGACCGACCGCGCCCGCCAACTGATCGGCGACGCCCTCGCCGAGGCGGCCACCGCCACCGGCGCGGACGTCGTCACGCTGGTCCTGGAGGATTTCACCGACCGCCCGGCCAACGGGTACCCCGAGCCGATGCAGGCCCGGGTCGGAGCGTTGCGCCCGACCGTGTCCTTCTTCGCCGCCACCGCCCTGCCCGGCGAGCTCGCCTTCCGCCGACCGTACATGGACCAGGTCATCTACCAGCTCAAGGCCCGCCACGGCCACATGGTCGGTATCGACGAGTGCCTCATGCGGGAGGGGATGCAGGCCGACTACCGGGAGATCGCCCGCATCACCAACGTGGTGACCGAGGCCGTCCGGGAGGCCCGCCGGATCGAGGTGACCTCGCCCTCCGGCACCGACCTGGCCGCCGTGTTCAACCCGTCGCTGCGCCGCTGGTACCCGTGCCACGGCCTGTACCATGAGCCCGGGAGCTGGGGGAACCTGCCCGAGGGCGAGACGTTCACCAGCCCGATGACCGTTCGAGGGGGTCATGGGGGCCGAGGTCCTGGGCGACCACTTCTCCCTGAAGTACGGTGTCCTGCCGGTTCCGGCGCTGTTCCACGTCGGCGGGGGCCGGGTGCGCAAGGTCGACGCCCCGCTGGCGGAGTTGGGGGCGGAGCTCGAGGAGTACCTCAACCGGGACCCGGAGGGTCGCCGGGTGGGCGAGTACGCCATCGGGACGAACATTGCCCTGACCGCTCTGTCCGGCAACCTGCTCCAGGACGAGAAGCTGCCCGGGGTCCACATTGCCTTCGGCTACCCCTACCCCAAGGAGACCGGTGCCGACTGGACGGCGGCGACCCACCTCGACATCGTCGCCACCCGCTCGACGATCACCGTCGACGGCCAGGTGCTGATGCGGGACGGAAAGTTCACGCTTTGACGCCGGCAGGGCCGCCGCCCTGCCTACTTCGGCCTAGATCCGCTAGGTGAGCCGGCAGAAAGTCGGCCCGCGAAGCTCGCGATCGACGGGGCTCACGGATGAGCAGTGCGCCGTTGCCCTCGCCCGTGGCGCAGGAGGTGGGGTGCTTGGCCGGAATGATCCTCGAGGCTCTACCCTCGAAACTCGGGTAATGCGCCGGCAGCTGGTGTCCAAGGGTTCCTTCTCCGAGGGGCTGGCCGGCCATGGCCACGAGATCGTCTCCGACGACGCCTTCGCCCACGTCTACGCCTCAACGAGGCAGCCTGCACCAAGGCGCCCCCAGCATCGAGTGTTTTGTGGATCGTGGGCCCTCATTATTGTGTGTAGCGATCCACAAAACTCCTGCGGACCCTCTGATCGACGGGCGGGCGGAGGAGAATCACAGCGCCGTAGTTCACTGCTCTCCGGGAGGTGAAGGTGCTGGGTCGGGTGAAGCCGCAGGGATCGCTGCTGGAGACGCGCCACGCTCGCCGGCACCTGGTGACCAAGGGCTCGTTGTACGAGCGACTGGCCGGCAACGGGCTCCAGGCGCTGCTTGGCTGCCACCGTGGCCAACTTCCAGCGGCTGCACGTCCTGGGCGTGTTCGGCACCACCTCGGAGCTGGCCTGTGCAGCCTGAAACCTCCATCTCAGCCGCCTGCACGACCTTCTCGACCTCACAGGCGGCGTCAGGGACCCCTGGGGGGCCCATTGGTGGCCCCAAAGCCCCGACACCCTGCCGAGCGGGCTGGCAGCACCCGCTCTTCAAAAAGGCCACTTGCTGCCGGCTCACCTAAGCCCGAGCTTCTGTTGGCGGGCTCAGAGCCCGAGGTAGGCCAGCCGCACCTCCGGCGCCTCCAGCAGCTCCTGCCCGGTCCCCGACAGTGTCGTGCGGCCCGACTCCATGACGTACGCGCGGTCGGCGAGGGCGAGGGCGCGGAGGGCGTTCTGCTCGACCAGCAGCACCGCGGTGTCGGCCGAGCGGATACCGCGGACGATGTCGAAGACCTGGTCGACCAGTTTCGGCGACAGGCCGAGCGACGGCTCGTCAAGGAGCAGCAGGCGCGGCGCGGCGAGCAGGCCGCGGGCGAGGGCGAGGATCTGCTGCTCGCCCCCGGACAGGTTGCCAGCCAACTCGTCGGCGCGCCGGGCGAGGATCGGGAAGCGCTCCAGCATGGTTTCGACCTCCGCCCCCGCAGCGGCCCGGTCCTGGCGCCGCCAGGTCCCGAGCAGGAGGTTCTCCCGGACCGTCATCCGGGCGAAGACTTGCCGCCCCTCCGGCACCTGCACCAGGCCGGCGGCGACGATCTCCCGCGGGCGCATGGCGGCCAGGTCGCCGCCGGCAAAGCGCAGCCTGCCAGCCCGGGGCCGGATCAGGCCGCTGAGCGCGGAGAGCAACGTCGTCTTGCCGGCCCCGTTCGCCCCGACCACGGTGACCACCTCACCCTCCCCGATGGTCAGGCTGACGTCGGTGATCGCCTCGATGGCACCGTAGGAGACGACGAGGTGGTCGACCTCGAGCAGGGCGTTCACAGGACCTCCTCGGCCCCGGCCGAGCCGAGGTAGGCCTCGGCGACCACCGGGTCGCCCATCACGGTCCGGGGTGGCCCCTCGGCGATCTTCCGGCCCTCGTCGAGCACGACCACCCGGGAGCAGATCTCGACGACGAGCTTCAGGTGGTGTTCGACCAGCACGATCGCCAGGCCCTCGGTGTTCAGGGCGAGGAAGAGCTCGGACAGCCGGGCGACCTCGGAGGGGTTCATCCCGGCCACCGGCTCATCGAGCAGCATGAGCCGGGGGACCGCCGCCGCCGCCCGGGCGATCTCCAGGCGGCGCTGCTGCCCGTAGGCCAGGGCCGAGGCCGGCCGGTCCGCCATCCCGGTGAGGCCCACCCGGTCGAGCAGCGCCCGGGCCGCGGCGGCCTGGCCGGCGTCCCGCTGGCGGGCGGCGGGGAGCCCGAGCAGCCGGCCGATCTCCCCACCC
>DAIQBQ010000349.1:0-3251 GCA_036781065.1 Actinomycetota bacterium | reverse complement strand
TGGGGCCCCTCGGTGAGTCCGCAGGGTTTTGTGGATCGCTGCACTCAATAATGAGGGCCCATGATCCACAAAACTCCGGACCGGTAGCCAGCTGGCCCCGAGAGCCCCGCACCAACGCGGTAGCTCCGGGGAGCAACTACTTCATATAGGCGAAATCGGGCGCCGGGAGGGCCACCTTCCTGGCGACGGCCACCACCCCGGGGGCCGGGCCCGCGGGGGCGTAGACCGCGTCGGGCGACAGCCCGGCGCGCCGCAGCAGAGCGGAGACGGTCTCCACCTCCAGCTCCGGGTCGGCGAGGACGAGCAGGCCGCCGGCGCGCAGCACCCGGTTGAACTCTGCCAGCCGGGCGACGGCCGCCGCCGGGGCTACGCCCTCCCAGGCGGCGACCACGTCGAAGCCGCCGGTGGGGTAGGGGAGCACCTCGCCGGCTGGGACCTGGCCGCCTGCTGGGACCTGGCCGCCAGCGGTCACGTTGTAGCCCCACAGGCACTCCAGCAGCCGGTGCACCGCCGGCCCGCCACCGAGGTCGAGCAGCCGGGCACCGGCCCGGCCCGGCGGGAGCTGGCGGAGGGCCGCAACGTGCCCGGCATGGTGACGGCGGGGCCAGCCTTCGGCCAGCAGCGTCGACAGGGTCAACCGCTCGGAGCCGGCGGTGAGCAGCCGTTCCACCGCAGCCCGGCGCTCGGCGAGGTAGCGAGCGGGGGGCACCCGCGAACCGAGCGAGACGGCCGTGGCGGCGTCGGCCACGCCCGCCGCGTAACGCTCGGCGCCGAGACGGCGTGCGGCGTAGGCCCGGGCGGCGTCCCCCAGCCGGGTGCGGCGGAGCGGGTCGTTGACCAGGCTGGTGAGCGCGTCGGCCAACCCGGTCTCCTCGTCTCCGGTGCTCGGGACGGCAAGTACCGCCGAAGGGGGCAGCTCCGCCCAGCTCCCGGTCTCCTGGATGACCACCGGCCGGCCGGCGGCCAGGGCGGCGCCCAGCGTCGCCGAGGTCTCGCCGACATGCGGGAAGCGCAGGCTGACGACGATGTCGACGCTGCTGATCAAGGCGTCCATGCGCTCCCGCTCCAGGTACCCGGTCACCGTGACCGCCCCTTCGAGGTGGAGTTGCTCGATCTCGGCGTCCAACTGGCCGGCGGTGTCGTCCTCCCCGGCGAAGAGCAGGTGGACGGCGGGGTTGGCGGCGCGCAACCGGGCGAAGGCACCCAGCAGCAGGAACGGCCGCTTCGGCCGGGTCACAAAGCCGAAGTGAGCAATCACCAGCCGGTCGGCGGGGAGCCCGAGCTCCTGCTTCGGCATCGCCGGAGCCGGGACCTGTGCCGACAATGGGACGATCCAGGTCGGCAGCTCGGGCGCGCGCAGCGCCAGCAGCTCGGAAGCGTAGCGGTTGTGGACGACCGCCCCGAGGTGGTGGTCGAGCAGGTCCCCCAGGGCGTCAAACATAAACAGCTCGACGCCCGCCGGCTGGCCCCCCAGGCGGAGCCGGGCGAGCTGGTCGCCACGGGGCCCGTGGGTACGGGCGAGCTGGTCACGGTAGGCGTCGACGTTGTCCGAGGCCAGCATCCGGGTCGCCAGGGCGTGGTGCACCGACCCGTCGTGGATCTCCAGCAGCCCGGGGGGACCGGCCATGGCGGCGTCGTAGACCCCGACCTGGTGGAGGTTGTTGGCGATGTGGTAGACGAGCAGGTCGATCGAGGGGTCGTCGCGCTCGCTGAGCGGCCGGATCCGGAACCGTTCCCGGAGGGCGGGTTCGACCGAGTCCGGTTTGTCGACGAAACAGGTGATCCGGCACGCCCGGGCCAGCTCGGGCAGCGCCCCGGCGACGAACTCGGCGGGGCCGGTCGGCGAAGGGGGCAGTGTGGTCAGCAGGCCGAGGTGCAGGTGGCTGCGCCGCCGGTCCGGCGTGCGTCCGGAGCCGCTGGCCACGCCTGGGATCAGCCCTCCAGCACCGGCCGGTGCAGGATCAGCGCGTAGTCCTGCGGGCCGTAGAGCAGCTCGTTCAACTGGGCGACGAGGGCGTTGATGCCGTCGGCGACCTCCTGGATCGCCGGGTCGGTTGCCCCCGGCGTGACGCCGTTCAGGTGGCGGCTGGGCTGCGGGCCGAACCGGCACTCATCGACTTCCAGGCCGGCGTCGGTCGCCAGAGCGGCGAGTTGATCGGGGGTGCGGAGGGTGCAGCGAGTCCGCTCGGCAGCGAGCCGGCGGGCGAGGCTCGACGGGTTCGCCGTCTCGACAATGGCGATCCCCGCAGGCTCCAGCGCCTGGCGGGCGGCGCGGAGCAGGTCGCTCGCGGCGCAGTCGGGGAGGGTGTCGACGACGTGGTCGCAGAAGAGCCCTCCCAGTGCCGCCGGCTGGAGTGCCGCCAGGTAATCGGTCGGCGCCGACTCGGCGGGCAGCCCGGCCACCTCGATGCCGGCCGCCGAGGCCAGGCGGGAGAAGTCGCCGGCCCCCGCCCGGAGGTCGAGGACCGGGGCCAGGTGCTGGAAGTACTTGAGATAGGGCTCGAGGCGCTGCTCCGGTGGGATCGGCAGGCCCCGTTCGAGCTCGGCGATCAGCAGCCCCGAGCCGGCGGCGTTTCCGGCCAGGCGCCGGATGTCGGCGATCTCGGTGGCCAGGCGGTGCACCTCACTCATCTGGGTGACCAGCCGGGTCAGCTGGGGGCTCTTCTCCGCCGCCTCCCGCTGGAGCTCGCCGACCCGGTCGGAGAGTCGCTGCAGCTCGGTCGTCTGGCGGGCGCCGACCGCTTCGGTGCGCCGCCACAGCTCCTCCATGACGATGTCCGCCCGCAGGATGACCCGCTCCTCCAGGGCACGCAGGTCGTCGCGGATCTTGGCGGCCTCGGCGCTGAGCGCGGCGTAGACCGATTTGACCGCCAGCTCCCGGAAGTGCCGCTCCTCGTAGACGAGCACCGCCCGCGAGAGCACCCGCCGGGCGGGCAACAGGGCGCGCTGGAGCCGGACGAGCAGTACCGCGGGTAGCGTCGGGTGGCGAGATTCCGGCGATGCGCTCATACGCCGCGAGACCTTCCTTGAGTTGAGGATGCACACCGGCTCCCGGGATTGTATCGGCGCAGGTCGGCTGCCGGCCGGAGAAGCGGGCGCTCGGCCGGTGGAGAACCCGAAGGCGCGAAAAGAAACGTCTCGCTAACGGGCGGTACGGCGGAGCGGCCCGGTGACCGGCGGGCCGAAGCCGCAGTGGGCCAGCGCCCGCCACAGCTCGAGGTTCTCGATCACACCGGACTTGCGCTTCCACC
>DAIQBQ010000348.1:0-3252 GCA_036781065.1 Actinomycetota bacterium | reverse complement strand
AGGAGCAGGAGCCAGCGGGGATGCTTGCGCTTGGCTGGCGCCGCGGGCTTGGCCGGCATCGCGGGAGCGGCCGGCTCCGGCGACCCGTCCTCGAGGCTCATTCCCTGCATGCTAGTGGCCGGCGCTGAAATACCCCGCCGCCCGCGAGGTTTGCGGCCGCACCTACGCAGGGTGTGGGTCAGGCTTCAAACCTCGCCCACGGGCCGGTCGTGCCACCCGTAGACAAAGTGTTCCCCAGCCGGCGCCCAGCCCCCGTTCAGCGTTGCCCGGCATGCTGGCCACACGATGGCCCGTACCAGTACCGCCCACGCCGCCCCCCGGCCAGGGAGGTTCTCCCTCCCCCGGCCCGTCTCCCGGCTCCCCCAGCCCCTGCGGGAGGGCCTGGTCTTCGCCGTCGTCGCTGCCGGCGGGGCGATGGTGCTGTTCCTCTGGTGGCACGACACGCTCGCCGCCTCGCTGAACGGCATGGGCGCCGACCTCACCGCCGCCGGGCGGATCACCGGCCTGCTGGGCACGTACCTGGTCCTCGTCGAGGTCGTCCTCATGGGCCGGGTCCGCTGGCTTGACCAGCTGATCGGCATGGACCGCCTCGCTGTCTGGCACAAGCGCAACGGCTTCTACGCGGTCTGGCTGCTCGTCGCCCACGCCCTCCTGACGATCTGGGGCTACGCGGTCAGCGACCACGCCTCGCTCGCCCACGAGACCGGCGTCGTCGTGCTCAGCTACCCCGATGTCCTGACCGCCACCTTCGCCCTGCTGCTGCTCATCCTGATCGGCGTCGTCGGCGCCCGCGCCGCCCGCCGGCGGCTCCGCTTCGAGACCTGGTACTTCATCCACCTGTACACCTACCTGGCGATCGCCCTTTCCTTCGCCCACGTCTTCGCCACCGGCAACGACTTCATCAATTACCCGGCCAACCGGGCGTTCTGGATCGCCCTGTATGTCATCGCCTTCGGCAACCTCTTCCTGTACCGGGTCGCCATCCCGCTCCGCAACGCCGCACGGCACCGCATGCGGGTGGCCAACGTCGTCGCCGAGGCCCCCGGGGTGGTCTCGATCTACATCGCCGGCCAAAACCTGGACGACCTGCGGGCCGAGGCGGGCCAGTTCTTCCTGTGGCGGTTCCTCACCCGGGAAGGCTGGTGGGAGGCCCACCCGTTCTCGCTGTCGGCGGCGCCGACCCCGAACTGGCTGAGGATCATGGTGAAGAGCTCTGGCGATTTCACCGCCCGGCTGCAGTCGGTCAAGCCCGGCACCCGGGTCTTCGCCGAAGGGCCGTACGGGGCGTTCACGCAGAACCGGAGGACCCGGCGCAAGGTACTCCTGATCGGCGGCGGGGTCGGGGTGGCGCCGGTGCGGGCGCTCCTGGAGTCGCTGTCGGCGCGCCGAGGCGACCTGACCCTGCTCTACCGGGCCAGCCGTGAGGAGGACCTGGCCTTCCGGGCCGAGATCGACCAGCTCGCCGACCTCCGGGGGGCAAAGGTGCATTACCTGCTCGGGCCCCGCCGCAAACGGGCGAACTCGTTCGATCCGCAGTCGTTGCGCCACCTCGTGCCGGACATCGCCGCCCACGATGTCTACCTGTGCGGGCCGGCGGCGATGCGGGAGCAGGCGACGGCCGGCCTGGTGGCGGCGGGCGTGCCGAAACGCCGCATCCACGTGGAGAATTTCGAGCTTTAGGTAAGGGCCGCTGAAGAGGAAAGGGTTAAGGGAAGACGATGCGCCGAGCCGTTCTCACCCTCATCGCCACCGTGGCGATCGTCGTCGGGCTCCTGCACTACAAGACGACCTCTGCTCCGAGGTCGCTCCGCATCGCCCTCGGGTCGGCGGCTCCCGGGAGCGGCTCCGGGGCCAGCCCGACGCCGGCCGCTTCGGGCGCCCCCTCGCCGGGCGACCCTACCGGCACCACGCAGCCCAGCCCGAGCCCGACCACGGCGGGCCCGCCGGCAGGCCAGACGCGCACGATCACCGGTCCCGTCGAGGAGAACCAGTTCGGCCCGGTCCAGGTGCAGATCACCGTCAGCGGGTCGCACATCACCGCGGTCAAGACGCTGCAGCTTCCCACCGACCGCGCCCGCTCCGCCTACATCTCCTCGGTCGCCGGCCCGATGCTGACCCAGGAAGCGACCCAGGCCCAGAGCGCCAACATCGACTCGATCTCGGGCGCCAGCTTCACCAGCTACTCGTTCGCCGAGTCGCTGCAGGCGGCGATCCAGCAGGCCGGGCTTTCGACGTCATGACGACCACATCCGCCCCCGCCCGCCTCCGGCAACGCCTGGAGGTGATGGGGACGGTCTTCACGCTCGATGTCGTCACCGACGTGCCCGCGGCCGAGCTGGCAGGAGCCATCGGCGAGGCCTTCGCCTGGTTGCGCTGGGTCGACGACACCTTCAGCACCTACAAGCCGGGCAGCGAGATCAGCCGGGTGCGCCGGGGCGAGCTGGCCGTGGGCGACGCCGACCCCGAGGTGCGCGCCGTGCTCGCCGCCTGCCGGCTGCTGACCGAGGAGACCGAGGGCTACTTCGACGCCTGGGCCGGGCCCGACCGCGCCCTCGACCCGTCGGGGCTGGTCAAGGGCTGGGCCGCCGAGCGGGCCTCCGGGATGCTGTCGGCAGCCGGGGCACCGAACCATTGCCTGAACGCCGCCGGCGACGTCGCCCTGGCCGGGGCACCGGCCCCGGGCGAACGGTGGCGGGTCGGCATCGTCCACCCGCTGCACCCGCACCGCCTGACCACCGTCGTGGCCGTCGGCGAGGGCGGGGTCGCCACCTCCGGGACCGCCGAGCGCGGCGCCCACGTCTTCGACCCGCACACCGGCCGGCCGGTGACCGACCTGGCCTCGGTGACGGTCGTCGGACCCAGCCTGGCCACCGCCGACGCCTACGCCACCGCAGCGATGGCGATGGGCACGGGCGCTCCGGTCTGGCTGTCGAGCCTCAACGGCTACGAGTCCTACGTCCTCGATGCCGGCGGGCACCTGTGGCAGAGCGAGGGCTTCGCCGGCTACCGCATCACCTGAGCCCGGCGACCAGCGGGCTGGGCGTCACCCAACCGCACACCCCGGATGGGGAATTGTGGAGTTTGTTCCGGCTTTTCGGCGAAAAGACTCCACAATCTGGGGATGGCCGAACGCGGCGATTCCGACCAGGGCCATCCTTGGCACCCTGTTCGTGCTCCTTGGGGCTGTTTATGTGATTGGTGTGGAGGATTTGGTACCTGCCAGGTGCACTATCCTCCACACCCCGCCAGCCG
>DAIQBQ010000347.1:0-3264 GCA_036781065.1 Actinomycetota bacterium | reverse complement strand
GAGGGAGCCTGGCTACCCAGCGTGGTCGCCACCGACACCAGCTGAGTAGTTACCTCGCGCTCGAGCGGCTTCTTGGCCACGCCGCCCGCCTGGGGTGACAATGGCGCTGCCTAGCACCTCGATCGCCGTGAGGCAAGAAACCATTGCCGACCTTGCCGCGGGTCCCTCTCGGTGCCAGTGAAACGGGCGCTTGCGCCCAGGAACTACCCGGCCAAGCTCCCTGCGGGCGGCCTCTTCGTCCCCGATGATCAGTCCCGACACCAGCGTGTACCACACGGCCCCGCCGACCTGAGGGGTTGTTTCGTCGAGGACGCCGATCATTTCCCCGCCCCTTCAGGGACGCCGAGTTGAGGCGAACCTGTTTTCCGCAGCCGGAAGCCGCGGCTGGAGTTCCACGGTCGACCCTCGTAACCCCTGCACAACCGGGTCAATCTCGATAGCAAAGATGCCCTGGCCGCTGCGGAGGACATCCACAACCTCGCTATGGTCCCGGCAGGCATAGATGCTTACGCCGTCGCTGACGAGCGTGACTCCCGAGAGGTCCTCGCGGAGGTCGCGCAGATATTCGATGGCGTCCCGGACTCGATGCAGGCTCACCCCTGCATCGAGCAGCTTCTTGATGAGCTTGAGTTCGACCAGGTCTTCGAACGAGTACAGGCGCTGTGTCCCCCTCCCTTCTCCCGGCTCGATGCTGGGCATGGCCAGCTCAGTTCGCGCCCAGTAGTCCAACTGGCGGTAGGAGATCCCAACGATCTTGCACACCTGCGGTCCCCTAAATCCCCGGGCTCGAAGACCCAGCGCCCCCGTGTCGAAAGTGACCATGTACGGAGAATAACGGAAATGCCATGTGATTACAAGTATGTGATCACACACTTGTAATTAGCGCGTGGGTTCCCCCGCCAAGCTGCCCAATCTGCGTGCCGCCCGCGCTCCGTATCCCTCCTGCCACGACGTGTGGAACGCGAGCGAGGAGGGAGCGGTGACCACGAACGGTCCGATCCAGGGGGCACGCGTCTCGGCGATGCCCCGGCGCAACACCCGTTTCGAACCGGATCGGCTTTGCTCTCACCCGGACTGCATCACAAAGCTGTCGATCTACAACCGCCGGGACACCTGCTTCGCCCACGCCGGTTTCAGGATCCCTCGCCTTCGGGGGAGGACCAAACCGCCCCCCTAGCCACCAGGCCTCGCCACAGCCAGCCCACCGCCGACTAAACTGCCCGCGGGCAAAATACGTGACCGCGCGTCAGCGCCAGTCACATCCACGGGCCCGACCGCACTAGAATCCCGCCCCGAGCCGGCGGTCCCCTGCGGCCCGGGCCAGGGTCGCCGGGGAGAGGATGAGCGAGGAGGGTAGATGGTCCGCAAGCTGCTGATGGTGTTCGGCGTCGTCGCCGCGTTCAGCCCTCTGCTGCTCCCGCTGTTCGGCATGGCCAACGCGGCCCCGGCCCAATTCCCCGGCCAGGCGGCCACTACCGGGAAGCCGACCTGCCCGAACCCGTGCCCCGTCCAGGCCACCGACAGCAACGGCGGCAACAACGTCTTCACCCCGAAGATCGTCACGGTGACCGCCGGCACGGTCATCAACTTCACAAACACCGGGACGGCAGCCCACACGGCCACTTCCGACACCGGCGCGGCCGTGACCTTCGACAGCGGCAACCTCAACCCCGGCGCCACCTACTCGACCACGATGCCCGCTGCGGGTGGCGTGATCATCACCTACCACTGCACCTACCATCAGAGCCTGGGCATGGTCGGCACCATCGTGGTGCTGGGTCCGGGCAACGCAATCCCAACCGCCCCCGCCACGTCAGCGAGCCCGCCGCCCTCCAGTGACGAGCTCCCCTCGCCGACCGCCCTGCCCACCCCGGTGCCGAGCCAGAAGTACTTCCCGAAGATCGGCGGCGGGCTCCTGGTGATCGCGCTGGTCGGCATTGCCTTCGGCTATATCAAGACCAAGAGGAAACTGCAGGACAAGGGGTGAGCAGCTACCCCGCCGGCAGCACCCAGGAGCCTGGCGTCAGGCGCCCGGGGCTGATCGAGACGGGAGTGGCGATCCGGGTCGCCCGCCGGCTGGCGACCGACCCGATGGAGGGTTCCTACCTGGTCCAGGACCTGGCCCGGAGCTTTTCCGATCTCGTCGCCGAGGCCGAACCACTGGTCGCCGAGGAGGCCGGTTTCGGGCCCCCGACGCCCGCCCGGGCCCGCGTCCTGTCCCGCTCCGAGTGGGCCGAGGCCAACATCGCCTCCACCGTGAAGCTGCTGTCCCCGCTGCTGGAGAAGGTCGAGGCCAAGGTCCCGGTGGCCGCGGAGGGGTCGCCCGGCGCGCTGGCGCGCAAGGCCTACGGCTCCTTCCTCGGCGCCCAGCTCGGCGGCGTGCTCGGCTTCGTGTCGCAGCGGGTCCTCGGCCAGTACGAGCTTGACCAAGCCAACGCCAGTGATGTCTGGTTCGTCGGCCCCAACGTCGTCATCACCGAGCGCCGGTTCGGCTTCGTGCCAAGGGACTTCCGGCTCTGGGTCGCCGTCCACGAGCTGACCCACCGGGCGCAGTTCGAGGGCAACCCGTGGCTGCGCGGCTATTTCCATGGTTCGGTCGGGGAGTTGCTCGCCTCGCTAGAGCTCCAGCCGATCCCGCTGCTGGAGCGGGCGATCAAGGCGGTGCGGTCACCCGAGGGTGCCGACCCGATCGGCATCCGGCTGCTCGACCCGCACCAGCGGGAGATCTTCGACCGGCTCCAGGCGCTGATGTCGACCGTCGAAGGGCACGGCAACTTTGTGATGGACCGGGTCGGAGCCGAGCGCATCCCGACCCAGCCGCGCATGCGGCGCACCCTCTCCGGCTCGTCGATGGACGGCCCACTGGGCAAGATCCTGCGCCGGCTGCTGGGCCTCGACTTGAAGAAGCTCCAGTACGAAGAGGGCCAGCGGTTCTTCGATGCCGTGTTCGCGGCGGCGGGCCGGGACGGGGTACGGGCCGCCTTCGCCGGTGCCAGCAGCCTCCCCTCGCTCGGCGAGCTCCGGGAACCCGGTTCGTGGCTGGCCCGGGTGCACCCCTGAACGAACCGCTCGCCGCACCGGCGCTCGCGCCCGATCCGGTGTCGGTTTCGGCTCGATTCATTGCGTCGGAAGGACTGCTTGAGCCCGGGGAGCCGGTGCTGGCCGCCTACAGCGGGGGCCCGGATTCAACGGCGCTGGCGTTGATCCTCAGGTCGCTGGGCTACCGGGTGACCCTCGGTCATGTCGACCACGGGATGCGCCCTG
>DAIQBQ010000346.1:0-3269 GCA_036781065.1 Actinomycetota bacterium | reverse complement strand
GGGGCGCAGGACCGCTCTCGGTGTCGCCTCATGTTCGGGGCACACCACTAGGAATCGGCGCGGGGGGACTGCGGGTGGAGGCGCTGCCGGGCGGCGGCGATCTCGGCTTCCAGCCGGTCTTCCACGTCCACCGCCCCGCCGCCCGCCGCCGCTGCCCGCCCATCGGCTGCCTGCCCAGCGGAGATCCGGTCCAGCTCGGTCAGCACGGCGATCGCCTCCCCCTCCTGCTGGCGGCGGAGCACGAGATAGTCGGCGTCGGACACCTTGCCCACGGACTGGTCGAACTCGAGGTCGAGGATCGAGCGGTACAACTGGTGCTTGGTCTCGATCAGCTCCCGCCAGCGGTCGTCGTCCGGCGTCGCCATCCGGGCCAGGGGGAGCTGCAGCGGCCGCAGGATCCATACCGCAGCGGCGGCCAGGACCAGGGCGACGACCACTGCGGTCAGCACCGTGGCACTCACTCCGACACCCCCTTGGCGAAGCGGCGCAGGTCCGCTTCCAGCCGGGCTCGGTCGGCGGCGGGAAGCGGAGCGGGCGCAGGCTCTGTGCCGGCCCCGCCCGGGTCCGGCTGGTGCAGCATCACCGCGGCGACGACCCCGAGGCCGGCCAGCACGGCGGCGGCCGGCACCAGCCAGGCAAACGGGTTGCGTGGGCTGCCGATCACCGTCGACGGGTAGTTGGCCAGCAGGAAGCGATTGATCTGGCGGTTGGTCTCGCCCTCGTAGATCTTCTCGGCGATGGTCGCCCGCAACTCGAACGCCTGGTTGCTGGTGCAGTTCTCCAGGGTGACCCCGGTGCAGAACGGCGACATCGTCCGGTCGAAGACCTGCTGCGGGGTCGGCACCGCTCCCGGGTCCGGCCCGCGGGCGGCCAGCAGCCCCCAGGCGACGGCGACGACCACCAGCGACCCTGTCAGCACCAGGACGGACACCCGCCTGATCCCGGCCCTCATGCCGGCACCGCCACCTTTTCCGGGCCCTCGTCGGCTGCCGGGACCTCCTCCGGCTCGCCCCGGGTCGGTGCGGCCGGGCTCCCGGGCGGCCGGCCGGTCAGGATGAGGATCATCCCGAGCGCCATGACCACCCCGCCGATCCAGATCCACATCACCAGCGGGTTGACCCAGGCCCGCAGGACGATGTCACCGGTTTTCGGGTCGAGGTCGTTGAGCGCCAGGTAAAGATCCTCGGCAGGCGTCGAGCGCAGCGCCACCGTCGGCTGGTTCTGCTGCTGGGCGGTGTAGAAGTTGATCGACGGATTCATCACCGCGATCTGGTGCCCGCCCCGGGAGATGTCCATGACCGCGTCCGACATCAGCTCGCCCGGCTTCGACCCGAGCCGCACCCCGACGTAGTGCACCCGGTAGGCCCCGATGGTGAAGTCCTGGCCGGGCGACATGCCCCCCGACCAGGTCTTGACGAACGAAGCCCCGGCGAGCCCGAGAAAGATCAGGACGACGCCGAAATGGACGATGTAGCCGCCATAGCGCCGCCGGCTGCGGGTCAGTGTCCGTCCCAGCGCCCTGGGGAACGGCAGGAGTTCGGTGCGGGCGTGCGCCCGGGCGCCCTTTACGAATTCGGTGGCGATGGTCACCGTCACGAACGCCCCCAGCCCGATGGCGAACGCCGCCCCCGCCGATCGCACCCCGCTGGCGTACAGAGTCAAGATCACCAGCGCCCCGGCGGCGAAGGGCAGGGCGAAGTTCTTGCGGATGCTCGCCGCCGATGCCCGCCGCCAGGCGACCAGCGGCCCGATGCCCATCAGCGCCAGCAGGGCCAAGCCGAGCGGCACCACCACCGCGTCGAAGAATGGCGGCCCGACGGCGATCTGGGTGCCCTTGACTGCCTCGACGAACACCGGGTACAGGGTGCCCCAGAGCACCGTGAAGGCGATCGCCGCGAACAGCAGGTTGTTGAACAGGAACATCGACTCCCGGGAGAGGGCGGAATCGAGGTGGCGATCGGAGCGGAGCTTGTCCAGCCGCATCGCCAGCAGGACGAACGAGGCGACCACCAGCACCGCCAGGAAGGGCAGGAAGAACTTGCCCACCGGCGAGTTCGAGAAGGTATGGACGGAGGCGAGCAATCCGGAGCGGGTCAGGAAGGTACCGAGCACCGCCAGGCTGTAGGTCGATAAGACCAGCGCGACGTTCCAGGTCTTCAGCATCCCTCGCCGCTCCTGGATCATCACCGAGTGCAGGAAGGCGGTTCCGGTCAGCCAGGGGAGCAGCGAGGCGTTCTCGACCGGGTCCCAGGCCCAGTAGCCGCCCCAGCCAAGCTCCATGTAGGCCCAGGCCGCCCCGAGAATGATCCCCACGGTCAGGAAGGTCCAGGCGAGCATCGTCCAGCGCCGGGTCGAGGTGAACCAGGAGGAGTCCAGCTTGCCCGACACCAGGGCGGACACGGCGAAGGCGAACGGGACGGCGAAGCCGGTCAGCCCGGCGTAGAGCATCACCGGGTGGATGTTCATGAACCCGGACTGGAGCAGCGGGTTCAGCCCCTGGCCGTCGGGCGGCACCGGGGAGGCGGCGGCGAACGGGTTCGCCCCGAAGGCGAGCACGACCGCCAGGAACCCCAGGATGAACGAGAGCACCGCGGTGGCGGTGGCGACCAGTTCCGGCCGGCGGGGGGCCTGGACGGCGACCGCGGTAGAGGCGTAGATCGAGGTCAGCAGCGACCAGAACAGCAGGCTCCCGGCCATCCCGGCCCACAGCGCCGAAACCGTGAACGGGAAACGCAGCGTCTTGGAAGAGACCTGGGCGACGTACTCGATGGCGAAGTCGTGGCGCATGATTGCGCCGACCAGCACCACCGCCGCCACGCCGAAGATGGCGCAGGTCGTATACAGCGCCCGCCGGCCGGTCAGGACGAGCCGGGGGTCCTCACGCCGCCGCCCGAGCTCCGAGGCGGCGAGCCCCCACAGTGACGTGGCGACTGCCGCGTACAGCAGCAGCCGCCCGAGGAGTCCGGCGTCCACGGTGGCGGTTACCTCTCGCTCGGCCTGACCCCCTGAGCACGCGGGGGGATCAGGTGACCTTTGCGCTGAATTTCGACGGACACTTGGCCAGCACGCCGGAGGCCACGAACAGGCTCCTCTGGGCGTTCATGGCCCCTTCGACCACCACGGTGACGCCGGCGGCGAAGGTGTCAGGGAGCACCGCCTCGGTGGTGACCGGGATGGCGACGTGGTTGTCGGTGACCGAGAAGTTGGTTGTGGCACCCACGTGGCTCACGCTGCCCTGGACGACGACCCCGGCGACCCGGATCTGCTCA
>DAIQBQ010000345.1:0-3294 GCA_036781065.1 Actinomycetota bacterium | reverse complement strand
GCGGGCCGTGCCGATCCGGCACGGGGACACCGAGTGGGCCGAGAGCGGGCGCCACACCGGCCGCACCGACGTCCCGCTGACCGACCGGGGCCGCCGGGAGGCCGCCGCCCTGGCCGGCCTGCTCGACGGGCACCGCTTCGCCCTGGTGCTGACCAGCCCGCTCCGGCGGGCCACGGAGACCTGCAAGCTGGCCGGCTTGGGCGACCTGGCGCAGGTCCGGCCCGACCTGATGGAGTGGGACTACGGCGACTACGAGGGTCTCACCACGGCCCAGATCAATGAGGACCGACCCGGGTGGTCGTTGTGGGACGACGGGGTCCCCGGCGGCGAGACGGTCGAGCAGGTCGGCGAGCGGGTCGATCGGGTGATCGGCGAGGTGCGGGCCACACCAGGCGACGTCGCGCTCTTCGCCCACGGTCATGTGCTGCGGATCCTCACCGCCCGGTGGCTGCACCTCGCACCGGACGTGGGGCGCTGCTTCGCGCTGTCCCCGGCCGGAGTCGGGATTCTGGGCTACGAGCACACCGATCCGGTGATCGTGCACTGGAACGAGTCGTGCTCCGAGGGCTTATAAATGCTGTCGGCTGTGAGACCTAGGACTGGATTGCTACGAACCACCACCGTAACATTGCCAGATGTTACGTTGCTCTATGTCGTAGAATGATCGCCAGGGACACCGAGGCTTGAAGGGGAGGAGGGGCGGCGCCATGGAGTGGACAATCGATGATCTGGCCCGGAAGGCCGGCACGACCACGCGCAATGTCCGCTCCTACCAGACCCGCGGGATCCTGCCCCCGCCGCGTATGGTCGGGCGGGTCGGCTACTACAACGAAGGCCACCTCGCCCGGCTGAAGTACACCTCCAGCCTCCAGGAGCGGGGCTTCTCGCTGGCGGCGATCGCCTGCCTGATGGAGGCCTGGGAGGCCGGGCGCAGCCTGGAGGACGTCCTGGGCTTCGAGGAGGCGCTGACCGCCCCCTGGAGCGACGAGTCGCCCGGCCAGTTCGCCCGGGAGAAGCTCGTCGAGATGTTCCCGGAGATCGTCGACCACCCGGAGCTGGTCACCCGGGCAATCGACATCGGCCTGCTCCGCCCCGACGGCGACGACTTCATCGCCCCCAGCCCGCGGATGATCTTGAACGGTGCCGAGCTGGTCGCTGGCGGGATGCCGCTGTCGGCGGCCCTCGACGAGTACGAGCGGCTCTCTCGGGACCTGTCGGTGATCGCCGAGCGGTTCGTGTCGCTGTTCGAGGAGTACGTCTGGGAGCCGTTCGTCCAGGACGGCTGGCCGGTCGAGCGCCTTCCGGCGATCACCGAGGCGCTGCAACGGATGCGGCCGGCGGCGTCGACCTCGGTCCACACGGTGTTCGCCCACAAGATGGAGGAGGCGGTGGCCGCCTCCAGCGCCCGCCAGGTCGCCCGCATCATGCAGCTGGGCGGCAGCCAGCTCGGGGCGTAACGCCCCGCTAAAGCTAAAGCCCCTTGCGGATCACCCCGTAGATAAAGATCCCGGCGGCGGCAACGATGACGATGGCGATCACCGCCGCCGCCCCCTCGATCGGGTTGCGCTCTCCGGGTGGGGGGCCGGCGGGGATCGGCGACAGGCTCGGGCTGGGCGACGTCAGCCCCGCGTGCTGGACGCTGGCCACCCGCCGGGCGGGAGGCCCCCCAGCGATGGCCGGAGCGGCGGGGAACAACATCAGCACCGACACCACCACGGCGGCAAGCACCGCCACGGCCGCCAGCAGGAGGCGCTTACCAGGCACCGCTGCGGCGCAACCAGAACAGGCCCCCGGCGCACAGGACGGCCACGGCGACGGCGATCAGGGCGACCACCGTCGTCCCCGAGCTGCCGCCCCCTGAGGACCGCGGTGCCGCCAGGCCGGAGGCGCCGGGCGAGGGGGTGGTCGCCGAGCTCCCTGACGGGGTCGGGGTGACCGACCCGCTGGGTGCCGGCGAGCCAGTCGGGGACGGCGTAGGTGCCGGCGACGGCGAGGGCGACGGGGAGGGGGAGGGGGAGGGGGAGAGCAACGGCGAGGGGCTCGGCGCCGGCGGCGGCGAGTTGGCGACGACGACGACGGTGCCCCGCATGCCCGACACCATGGTGTCGTGATACGGGTAGCTCCCCGCGTTGGTGAACGTGAACGTGAACGACGCCGGCCCGGCGACGCACCCGAGTCCCAACGGGCCGCAGGACAGCACCTGCGACGAGAAGGCACCGGTGTCCGACGTCACCGTGTGCGCCGTCCCGGTCACCGAGGCCGGCAGCTGCCAGGTCACGGTGTCGCCGGTGTGAATCGTGATGCTCGGCGGCGAGTAGGCCGACGCCCCGATGGTCACCGTCCAGTTGGTCGCCGCCCCGGCCCCGGCGGGCCCCAGCACCGCTGCGCTGGCCAGCACGAGCCACAGGGCGCAGAGCACCCGGGGCAGGGTGGTCAGCGGGTGGGGGAGGAGGCGCCGCTTCCCGGCGTCCGCAGCGTTCCGGCGCATCGCGGGGCAACCCTACCGGATCGTTGGCTGGCCCCGGTGGACGTTGGTGGGGAGCCAGTCGAGCAGCTCGCTGACGATGCGGGCGGTCGCCCCCCACACGGTCACTCCGCCTACGTCGTAGGCCGGGGAGACGGTCATCGCCCGCCCCCGGATGAACCGCTGCTCGCGGCGGCGGGCCGGGTCGGCGATCTCGTCGAGGGGGATCTCCAGCACCCCGGCGACCTCCGCCGGCTCAGGCCGGAGCCGGTGCCGGGCCTCAGCAGACACCACCCCCACCCAGGGGGTGATCCGGTACTGGCTCACCCGGGTCTCGACGTCGGGCAGCCGCCCCAGGACCGTCACGTCGCCCGGCCGCACGGCCAGCTCCTCGTCGGCCTCGCGCAGGGCGGCGGTCTGCGAGTCCTCGCCGGGCTCGACCCGGCCCCCGGGGAAGGCGATCTCGCCGCCGTGGATCGCCAGCGCCTCGGTGCGCCGGATCATCAGCAGGTACCATCGGCCGGGGAGACCGCCCTCGTTGCCGGGCCCCGCGATCAGCGGGACCAGCACTGCGGCGGGGAGGTCGCCGGAGCCCTCCGGCGGCGCTGCGGGGGCGCCGGCCAGGCGGCGGCCGAGTAGGTCCGGGTCCACCTCTCGATGATAGGGACCCACGGCCGGCCGAACCCGATCATGAAGGGAGAATCGATGGGGGATCTGATCGAGATCGAGCACAGCGAGACCCTGGAGGGCGTCGCGGTGCTGCACCTCCGGCGCCCGCCGCTCAACATCGTCAACCGCCAGCTGACCAGGGAGCTTGCCGAGGCGACCCG
>DAIQBQ010000344.1:0-3321 GCA_036781065.1 Actinomycetota bacterium | reverse complement strand
GCCCACCACTGCGGGGCCCGGCGGTGGGCCCGGTTGTCGAACCCGCCGTGGGCGCCGTAGTCGTCGGCGACGTCGGCCGGCTCCCACAGGTTTGCCGGCCGCTCGGGGTCCTCGGGCTGGGCGGTCTGCTGGCTCGTGTAGCCCGACCGCCCCAGGTAGTGGTCGAGCAGGCCGGGCGCCACCGCGTTCGCCAGCAGGGTTGCCGCGGTCGAGGCTCCGACCCACCACTCCCGCCGGTTATGCTCGGCCGCCCACAGCACCGCCCGGGCGGCGACCTCGGGCTGGTAGATCGGCGGCACCGGCTGGGGCCTGCGCGGGAGCCGGGAGAGCACCCATTTGAACTGCGGGGTGTTGAGCGCCGGCAGCTGGACCATCGTGAGGCGCACTGCACTGTGGCGGTGGAGCAGCTCGCAACGCACCGATTCGGTGAAGCCCTGGATGGCGTGCTTCGCGCCGCAGTAGGCGCTCTGGAGCGGGATGCCCCGGTAGGCGAGGGCCGAGCCGACCTGGACGATCGAGCCCGAGTTGCGGGGCAGCATCCGGCTGAGTGCCGCCCGGGTCCCGTTGACGAAGCCGAGGTAGGCGACCTCGGTGACCCGCTTGAACTCCTCCGGTTCGATGTCGACGAACTCGGCGAACACCGAGGTGAAGGCGTCGTTGACCCAAAGATCGATCGGGCCAAGCTCGGCCTCGACACTGGAGGCGGCAGCCTCGACCTGACCGGTGTCGGCGGTGTCGGCGGCGATCACCAGTGCCTTCCCGCCGGCGGCCTCGATCTCCTCGGCCGCTGCCAGCAGGCCGGCCTCGCCGCGGGCGATCAGGCCGACCGAGGCGCGCTGGGCACCGAGCGCCCGGACCACCGCCCGGCCGACCCCACCGGATGCTCCGGTAACGACTGCCACCTTGCCCGTGAATGCCATCGTCTTCGGCGTATCTCCCCGGTGGGAGCCGCCCGAAACGGGCGGGCGCCGGCCGGGCCCGGGCGACGGCTATATTCCTAAAGCCGTGCGCATGCTCCGTGTGTCCTTGCCCGCACGAATCACCAGGGCGGTGCTTGCTGCCGCCCTTGCGGGCCTGGTCGCCGGGTGCGTCTCGTCGCCGGCCCGGTCGACGAAGCCCCCCGCTTCGACCACACCGGCAACCACCGGCGTAACTCCCACCGCCGCTGGGACGGCCCAGCCCGCCCCGGCCGTCACCGGCACGGCGATCCCGGGTGCCTCGGCGCAAGAGAGCGCCGACCTCGCTCAGGCCGAGCAGGACATCAACCAGCTCGAGCAGGAACTGAGCCAGGTGGACGCAGGCCTGTCCAAGGATCCCAACACCGAAGGGGACGTGAACCCATGAGCCGGCTAACTCAGCGGCCCCCAGCCGGGTAACTCAGCCCCCGCCGAGATACTTGGCGTCGCCGAAGGCGTACACGTTGCCATCGGCGGTGGTCAGCCAGTAGCCGGTCCCGCTGCTCGTGCCGACGATTGCCACTACCGGCCGCGGCGGGCCGCCCGGGATCGAGCCGAACGGGGCGGCATCCCCGAATGCCTGCACCTGACCGTTGGCGGTGGAGACCCAGTAGCCCTGGCCGCTCGGATCGCTGGCGATGGCAACGGCGGGGTCGGAAGCCCGCGACACCGCGGCGGCACCGAACGACGGGGCATCCCCCAGGGCGGTGACCTGCCCGTCGGAGGAGGCCACCCAGGCCCCCTTGCCGGTGTGGTCGGCGGCGATGCCAACGAAGAAGCGCCCGGAGGAGGCCGGGGCGGGCAGCGCCGGTGCGGTTCCGAAGTTGAACACCTGGCCTGCCGTAGAGAGCAGCCAGTACCCCTTGCTGTCGGGGGTGGCCGCCATAGCGGCAATTGTCGGTCCGGCGCCGGCGCTGCCGGCCGGCCCGGCCTCCGACCCGAGGAACGGGGCGCCGCCGAAGGCATAGACGCCCCCGTCGGCCCCGGCCAGCCAGTAGCCGGAGCCCCCCGGCTGAGCGGCGCCCGCGACGACGATCCGGTTCAGGCCGGGGATGTTTTCCGTGGTGCCCGTCCCGGCGTCGCCGAAGCCGGACGCGGCGCCCAGGCCGGTGACGATGCGGTAGCCCCGGCCCTGCGCGGTCGGGATCATCGTGACCACGTCCGCCGTGATCGGCGCCCCGTGCAGGATGCCGCCGTCGCCGACCCACTCCCAGTGCCACGGTTCGGGGCACGGGCCCCCGCTCGGCGTGGCCCAGCCGGGGTGGTTCCAGCCGAATCGGGCGGCGGCGGAGACCAGCCAGGAGTAGGTCGGCGAGCTGAACGTGTCCACCGACCCGTTGGCGTCGGCGAAGTCGACCGCCAGGCCCCATCCGTGGAACGACGTGCCACCGGTGGCGGCGCAGGCGCAGTTGCCCGAGGCACACGCGCTGGTGCGGTCGTTGATCTGGATCGACAGCGGCCGGTAGCAGCGCTGTGTCGACAGCGAGACGCCTTCGGCCCGGGCGAGCGTGATCAGCCGCTCCAGGCTGGTCGCCGCCGGGCGGTAGGCGCTGCAGTTGGGGTCGACGTAGATCAGCAGCGAGGGGTCCATCGCCCCGTTGGTCACCCCGGCAAGCGGGTTGGGGGTGTTGTTGGGCTGGATGGCGCTGATCAGTCTGCCGGCAGGCTTGGACGGCGAGGGGCTGGGCAGCAACGAAGCCGAGGGGCTGGGCAGCGGCGACGGGCTGGCAGTGGGCGGCCCGATCGTGGGGCGGGTGCCCGCTGGGCGCGATGAGCGCGGAGGCCCGTTGGCGGTTGTCGTAGAGCAGGCGGTCAGGGTCAGGAGCAGGGCTGCGACGAGGCAGACGACCCGGTGCGAGGCCATCGCCAGCAGGATACCCGCCGCCGCTGCCCTGAGCGCGCGGACGGGTCGTGTCCCGGCGCGCGCGCCGCCGGAGGGTACCGCTGCGCGCCCAGGTAAGCTGGGGACGCCGGAAGACCGCGGGAGCCCCCAACGAGCGGCCCGGGTTACCCGATAACCCCTGGGAGGAACGGATGTCGGAAGACGTGCACGCACGGGCTGGCGGTGTGCCCGACCCGACGGCGCAGGAGGACCCGCTGGAGGACCTGGACGCCACCTCGTTGATCGACGACAGCGAGGAAGAGCCCTTCGCCTGGGATCACGTCCTCACCCGGGACGTCTCGCCTGAGCAGTGGGCCCGCTACGAGTCCTACATGGCCGAGATCTTCGAGGCCTTCGGGATGCCGCTCAACACCCCGGGCACCCGGCGCACCCCGGGTTCGCGGACTCGCCCGGGGCTTTAACATCATCGCCCCAGGGGCTCACCGCCTCCACCCGCCGCGGCGAACAATCGACGAGCCCGGA
>DAIQBQ010000343.1:0-3328 GCA_036781065.1 Actinomycetota bacterium | reverse complement strand
CATCATCTCCAGCTCCTCGCGCACGGCGACCAGCGGGAACATGATCTCGATCACCGGCTTGCCCTTGCGTTCCTTGACGTCGCACGCCGCCTCCATGATCGCCCGCACCTGCATGGCGTACAGGCCGGGCCGCTTGACTGCCAGCCGCACCCCGCGCATGCCGAGCATCGGATTCGACTCCTCCAGGTGCTCGACGGCGGCAAGGATGTCCTGCTTCTCGGCGATCTCGTTCTTGATCCGCACCCGCTCCTCGCCCTTGGCCGACCGGGCGTCGAACTCCAGCTGGCGGAGGTCGAGCTCCAGGTCCTTGGACGACGGCAGGAACTCGTGCAGCGGCGGGTCGAGCAGCCGGATACACACCGGCAGGCCGTTCATCGCCTCGAACACGCCGGCGAGCTCCGCCCGCTGCAGGGTGAGCAGCTCGGCCAGCGCCGCCGCCTCCTCTTCCTCGGTGCGGGCCAGGATCATCCGCTGCACTGCCGGGAGCCGCTCGCCCAGGAACAGGTGCTCGGTGCGGGCGAGGCCGATCCCCTCGGCCCCGAACCCCCGCGCCCGGGCGGCGTCCTCGGGGATGTCGGCGTTGGCGCGCACCTTCAGCCGGCGCATCCCGTCGGCCCACTTGAGGATCTGCTGAAGGTCGCCCGAGAGGGCCGGCCGCACCAGCGGCACGTCGCCGATCGCCACCCGCCCGGTCGAGCCGTCGATGGCGATGACGTCGCCCTCCGAAACCACGATCTCGCCCACGGCGAAGTGCCGGGCGCCGAGGTCGATGGTGATCTCTTCGGCGCCGCAGACGGCAGGCTTGCCGGCGCCGCGGGCGACCACCGCGGCGTGCGAGGTCTTGCCACCGTGCGAAGTGAGGATGCCCTGCGAGGCGTACATGCCACCCACGTCGTCGGGCTCGGTCATCGGCCGGACCAGGATCACCCGCTCGCCTTTGGCGGCCCATTCCATTGCGGTGGCGGCGTCGAAGACCGCCTTGCCGGCCGCCGCGCCAGGCGAGGCGTTCAGGCCCTTGGCGATCACGTGGACGTCGGCGTCGGGGTCCCACTGCGGGTGCAGCAGCTGATCGAGAGCGGCCGGGTCGACCCGCAGCACCGCCTCCTCCCTGGTGATCTTCTTCTCCTTCACCAAGTCGGCGGCGATCTTCACCGCGGCGGCCGCGGTGCGCTTGCCGATCCGGGTCTGGAGCAGCCACAGCTTGCCCTGCTCGACCGTGAATTCGATGTCGCACATGTCCCGGTAGTGGCCCTCCAGCGTGTCCATCACGCGGACCAGCTCCTTGTAGGAGGCCGGGTCGCGGCGCTTCAGCTCGTCGAGGTGGAGCGGGGTGCGGGCCCCGGAGACGACGTCCTCGCCCTGGGCCTGGGTGAGGTACTCGGCCAGGTACTTCTTCTCGCCGGTCGAGGCATCCCGGGTGAACGCCACGCCGGTGCCGGAGTCCTCGCCGGCGTTGCCGAAGACCATGGCGACGACGTTGACCGCAGTCCCCAGGTCGTGGGCGATCTTGTTGCGGCGCCGGTAAATGACCGCCCGCTCGCCGTTCCAGGAGTCGAAGACCGCCCGGATCGCCATCTCCAGCTGGGCGGCAGGGTCCTCCGGGAACGGCACGCCGGCCTTCGCCGTGGCGATCTCCTTGAACCGCAGCGCCAGCGCCCGCAGGTCGTCGACGGTCAGCTCGGTGTCGGCGGTCACGCCCCTGGCCAGCTTGACCGCCTTGATTTCGGCTTCGAACGCCTCCCCGGGCGCCCCCATCACGATGCGGCCGAACATCTGCACGAAGCGCCGGTAGGCGTCGACGGCAAACCGCTCGTCGCCGTAATGGGCGGCGAGGCCGGCGACGGTGGCGTCGTTCAGCCCGAGGTTGAGGACGGTGTCCATCATCCCGGGCATCGAGAACTTGGCCCCCGACCGCACCGAGACCAGCAGCGGGTTCTTGGCGTCGCCGAAGCGGCGGCCCATCTTCTTCTCGAGGACGCGCATGTGCCGTCCCACCTCGTCGATCAGGCCGTCGGGAAGGGTACGGGTGAGCATGTACTCACGGCAGGCGACGGTCGAGACCGTGAAGCCGGGGGGCACCGGGAGCCCCAGGTTGGTCATCTCGGCGAGGCCGGCGCCCTTGCCCCCGAGGAGGTCCTTCTGATCCTTGTTCCCCTGCTCGAAATCGAACACGTAGCGGTGGCGGGCCCGCCTCGATGGAGTGGCGGGGGCCGGTTTCGTCGGGGCCTTGGACTTCGCTCTCGTGGATGCCCCGGTGCTGCGCTGCGCCATGGTCATGGACCTCCCAGGTCGATGGAAATGGTGTTGTCGCCACCGCCGACCACGGTCATCGCTTGCTCTATCCGGGGGGTCCCCGGGCCGAAGGCGATCAGGGTCCAGGTGGCTTCGGTCAGGTACAGGGTGAAACCGCCGTCGGGGCCGGTCCGTCGTTCGTTGACGAACTCACCCGACGGCCCCAGTACTCGTACGTAGGCGCCCTCCATCGGGGCCCCGTTGCGGGTGACCGTACCGCGCACCTGCTCCGCGTCGATGCTCATCCGGGCAACCTATCGTCGAGGTAGGCAACCAGCCCGGCAATGGGCACGCGGTCCTGGGTCATCGAATCCCGATCGCGCACCGTCACTGCTCCATCCTCCAGGCTGTCGAAATCCACCGTTACCGCGTATGGCGTGCCGATCTCGTCTTGGCGCCGGTAGCGGCGACCGATCGAGCCAGCGTCGTCATAGTCAATCATGAACCGGGGTCGCAGCAGCCCGGCGACCTCCTTGGCCTTCGGCACCAGGTTCTCGTGGCGGGACAACGGGAGCACGGCGACCTTGTACGGGGCCAGGTCCTTGTGCAGCGCCAGCACCGTGCGCTTCTCCGTCTTGCCCGAGGCGGTGGTGACCTCCTCCTCCCGGTAGGCATCGACCAGGAAGGCGAGCAAGCCGCGGTCGGCGCCCGCCGACGGCTCGATGACGTAGGGAACGTAGCGCTCGTTGGCTTCGGCATCGAAGTAGGACAGGTCCTGGCCGGAGTACTTGGCGTGCTGGCTCAGATCGAAGTCGCCCCGGTTGGCGATGCCCTCGAGCTCGGCCCAGCCCCACGGGAACGCGTACTCGATGTCGACGGTGCGCTTGGAGTAGTGCGACAGCTCGTCGGCGCCATGCTCCCGCAGGCGCAGCTTCTCGGGGCGGATGCCGAGGCGCTGGTACCAGCCGAAGCGCTCGTCGATCCAGCGCTGATGCGCCTCCTCGTCAGTGCCCGGCTTGACGAAGTACTCCAGCTCCATCTGCTCGAACTCCCGGGTCCGGAAGATGAAGTTGCCCGGGGTGATCTCGTTGCGGAA
>DAIQBQ010000342.1:0-3375 GCA_036781065.1 Actinomycetota bacterium | reverse complement strand
CTCCCGGGGGCGCCGGCCACGTCGCCGTCGCCATCACCGTCCCCTTCGGTCCCGACGCCGGGGGGTGCCCAGACCAGCCCGTCGGTGTTCCCGACCCAGCCGTGGGACCCGATCGCCTGCCCGCCCGGCGTCACGCCAGCGGCCTAGCCTCGGCGGGGGCGCCCGCCGCCCGGACCGAGCCGGGCCACTGTCCCCGCAGCCAGGCGGTCACCACCTTGCAGGGCTCTCGCTTAGCCTTAGCCGCCCTCAGGCGTGGAACCACCCCACCACGGTCTGCACGAAGACGACCAGCGACAGGGTCCCCACCGCGCCGATACACACCCCGGCGACCGCCTTGAACACCGGCCCGTTGGCCGCCGAACCCAGCAGCCGCTTGCGGTTGGCCAGAGTGAGGATGAACACCAGGATCACCGGGGTGATCAGCCCGTTGAGGACCTGGGTGCCGATCAGCAGGTTGAGCAGGTTCCCCGGGGACAGCGCCAGGGCGGCACCGATGGCGACCTGGGCAGTAAACAGGCCGAGGAAGACCTTGGCCTCGGAGAACTTCCGCGACACCGAGCGCTCCGCCCCCACCGCTTCAGCCAGGGCGTAGGCGGTCGAGAGCGGCACCACGGCGGCGGCCAGTGCCGACGCCCCCAGCAGCCCGACCGCGAACAGGCCGACCGCCCCCGAGCCGGCCACCGGTCTCAGTGCCTTGGCCGCGCCGCGGGCCGACTGCAGCGCCCCGCTGCCCCCGATCGCCGCCCCGGTGGCGACGATGATCGCCATGGCGATCACATCGGAGAAGATCGCGCCGCTCACCGTGTCGACCCGCTCCAGCGGGTACTCCTCCGGTCCGATTCCCTTGTCGGCCACCGCGGCGGCCTGGTACAGCTGCATGTAGGGGGTGATCGTCGTCCCGACCAGTGCCACCGCCAGCAGCAGGAACGCCTTGGTGCCGGCGAAGTGCGGGATCAACGTCTGCGACGCCACCGCGTGCCAGTGCGGGTGGGCGAGGATCGTCGCCACCGGGTAGGCGAAGAACACCAGCGACAGCAGCAGGAAGATCCGCTCGGCGTAGCGGTAGGTCCCGTACACGACGGACGCCCAGATGACGACCGCAGCGATCGGCACCGAGATGTAGCGGGAGACCCCGAACAGCTCCATGGCGGCCGCGATGCCGGCGAACTCGGCGACGACCAGCCCCACATTGGCGACGACCAGGCACAGGACGGCGAAGCTCGCCACCCGGAGCGAGAACTCCTCCCGGATCAGCGACATCAGCCCCTGGCCGGTGAACGCGCCCAGCCGGGCGGCCATCTCCTGGACGACCACGAGGGCGATCGTGATCAGCACCATGAGGAACAGCGTCCGGTAGGCAAACTGCGCCCCGGCCGATGCGTAGGTGACGATGCCGCCGGCGTCGTTGCCAGCGCTGGCCGCGATCAGCCCGGGACCGAGCACCAGCAGGTAGCGGCGGAGCCGGCGGAACGGGGTGGGCCGGCGGGCCAGCGTCGAGCGGCGGGTGAGCAGGGCCGCTTCGCTCCCGGCCCCGCTCCCGTCGCTCCCGGCCCCGCTCTCGCTGCGCCCGGCCTGCGGCCGGTCTCCGCTGGCCAGGCCCGCCGTCTCTGCGGTGCCCTCCGGCCGGCCGGTCGCGCCGGCCAACGCCTCGCCGCTCGGCGGGTCGGGCGGCCCAGAGGGCCCGGTGGGCACCGCCGGCTACTCCGTGTGCGCCGGGAACAGCACCCGGATACGGCCCGGCATCAAGGCGTCGACGACGTCGTCGGCCAGGATCCGCCCGAGCGGCCGCTGGTCGCCGTCGACCACCAGCAGCGACGAGCCGCGGTTGTCGATCAGCCGCTGGGCCACCTCCGCCGCCGGCGCGCCGGCCAGGATCGTCACCGGCGCCGGCGGGCCGGCCAGCTCGGCCATGCGCGTCTGTGGCGCGGCGACGAAGAGCTCGAACAGGGTGACGTCATCGACCAGCCGGCCGTCGCCGTCGACGACGATCACCGCGTCGATGTCATCCCGGTGGCCCTCAAGCTCGCGCAGCCGGGAGCGCACGTCTTCGACTGCCTCGTCGGGGCGGACCAGCACCAGGTTGGTGGTCATCAGCCCGCCGGCGGTGTCGTCGTCGTAGTCAAGCAGCGCGCTGAGGTGGTCGGCGGCCTCGGCGGGCATGTGCTCCAGCAGCTCGTCCCGGTCCTCCTGCTCCAGCTCGCGCAGCGCCTCGACCGCCTCGTCGGGCTCCATGCGGGCGACCAGCTCCGCCGCCTCCTCGGGCGGGGCCTCCTGCAGCAGGGCGCTCAGCTCACGGGGCTCCATCTCCTCCAGGGCGTCGGCAGCCGCCTCCGGCTCCAGGACCGAGAGCAGCTCGCGGCGGGCCTGGTGGCTGAGCTCCTCCAGCAGGTCGGCGACCTCGCCGGGGCGCAGCCGGCGCAGCCCCTGGTGGGGTGCTCGCAGCCGGACCTCGCCGGCCGGACCGGTCGGGGTGCCGAACGGCTGGATCGCCGCCCAGTCGATCACCCGGTCGGGTGTGGGCAGCGTCCGCCACCGGGCCGGACCGAGCCGGCGGAGCAGCGTCTGGGCGCTCACGTCGACCCCCACCAACCGGTAGGTCCCTTGCACCGGTGCGATGTAGAGGTCGGCGGCCCGGACCACCTTGACGCCGTCGACGTCGACCAGCTGGTGGTCGATCACGTCCCGGATCAGCGTGACCTCGCCCTCCCGGCGGCCGAAGTCGCGCAGGTCGAGCCGGGCCGAGGACAGCTCTGCCGCGGTGTGGCTCAGCTCACGGATCTGCTCGGCGGGCACCCAGGCATCGCGGCGGCCGATGGCGACGACGAGGCCGGTCACCGGCGGGTACTCGTCGTCGTCGCCCCAGCGGACGACGACGTCGCTCACCCGGCCGATCTCGTCACCGGCCTGGTTCTTGACCGGGCGGCTGACCAGCCCGGCCACCGAGATCAGCGACTCGCGCACCGCTTTCAGGGTGAGCAGCCGCTGGGTGCGGACATTGCGCAGGCTCTGCAGGGCGCGGCGGCCAGGTAGCGGCGGCATGCGGGACATGGCTCACCTCCTGACGTACTTGGCGTTGCGTGGCTCGGGTTGCGTCCCCGCCGTCAGGAGTGCGCGTCCTCGAGAGTCGAGGCGGCCGGGCTAGTTGTTCTTCGAGCGGGGTGCTAGCTGAAGCGCTGTGGCGGGCGCGGCACCGGTAAGGGCGGGCGCGAAGGACTATGCGGTTTATCGCCAGACGGCAAGCGCCTCACCCCCTTTGCTCTGGGTTCCTCACTTCATCTTACCGGCGACCGAGAGCCGCCGACGGGTTCGTGCTATCCGGTGTTTTGTGGATCATGGGCCCTCATTATTGAGTGCAGCGATCCACAAAACTCCTGC
>DAIQBQ010000341.1:0-3391 GCA_036781065.1 Actinomycetota bacterium | reverse complement strand
CGGCTCGTCTCGCTGAACGAGGTCGGCGGAGCGCCGGGGCGGTTCGGGGTGCGGCCGCAGGAGTTCCACGAGTTCAACGCCACCGCCGCCCGGCGCCATCCGCGGACCATGCTGACCCTGGCCACCCACGACACCAAGCGGGGCCCCGACGTGCGCGCACGGCTCAACCTGCTGTCGGAGATCCCGGAGCGCTGGATTGAGACGGCCCGCCGGTGGTCGAAGCTCAACGACGGGTACCGCTCCGCCGGGCTGCCCGACCGGGCGATCGAGTACCTGCTGTACCAGACGCTGGTCGGGGCCTGGCCGATCTCGGAGCCGCGGCTCCAGGCCTACCTGGAGAAGGCGGCCAAGGAGGCCAAGACGCACACCACCTGGACCGACCCGAACCCGGCCTACGACGAGACGCTGTCGAGCTTCGCCCGCGCGGTGATGCGGGACCCCGAATTCGTGCAGGGCCTGGAGGCCTTTGTGGCCTCGCTGAGGGCACCCGGCTGGGCGAACGGGCTGGCCCAGCTGCTGTTGTTGCTGACCTCGCCGGGGGTCCCGGACATCTACCAGGGAACCGAGCTGTGGGACCTGAGCCTGGTCGACCCGGACAACCGCCGGCCGGTCGACTTCGCCGAGCGGTCCGAGCTCCTGCGCCGGCTGGATATCGTGAGGCCCGAGCAGCTGTGGTCCGAGGCGGCCAGCGGCCTCCCGAAGCTGGCGGTCGTCCGGTCGGCGCTGGCGGCCCGGCGCCGGTTCTCCGGCGCGTTCGGGCCGGCTGGCGGCTACCTCCCGCTCAAGGCCTCCGGGCCGGCGGCGGAGCGGGTCGTCGCCTTCGCCCGCACCGAGCCCGGCGGGGCGGCGGCCACGGTCAGCGTCGTTCCCCGGCTGATCATGAGCCTGTGGGGCGAGCCGTCCTCGTGGTCGCTGGCGCCCGGGGTCGGGGAGGCAACCCGGGTCCAGCTGCCGCCGGGACGGTTCCGCGATGCGGTCACCGGCCGGGAGGCCCAGGGCAAGGTGCCTCTCGGCAACCTGCTCGCCCTGCTGCCGGTTGCGCTGCTTACCCGGGAGGGCTGATGACCCGGTTCGCGGTCTGGGCCCCGGATGCCCGCATCGGAGTCCAGCTGCTGGTCGAGGGCGGGTCGCCGGTGGCGATGAACGCCGAGCCGGGCGGGTGGTACGCGCTGGAGATCCCTGAAGAGCCGGCGGCCGCCGGGGTCGAGTACCGCTTCGTCGTCGACGGGTCGGAACCGCTGGCCGACCCGCGGTCGGCCTGGCAGCCAGCCGGCATCGACGGCCCGTCCCGGGTGCTCGACCCGGGGACGCTGGTCTGGACCGACGGCGACTGGCGGGGCGTCACCATGCCCTGGCTCTCCGGGGGGGCCGTCTACGAGCTGCACATCGGCACGTTCAGTCCGGGGGGCACATTCGAAGGCACGATCGAACGGCTCGACCAGCTGGTCGAGCTGGGAGTGCGGGCGGTCGAGATCATGCCGGTGGCGGAGTTCTCCGGCGACCACGGCTGGGGCTACGACGGCGTGTTCCTGTTCGCCCCGCACCACGCCTACGGCGGCCCGCATGGGCTGAACGCGCTGGTCGACGCCTGCCACGCACGGGGGCTCGGGGTGATTCTCGACGTCGTCTACAACCACCTCGGCCCGAAAGGCAACGTGCTGGGGCAGTTCGGGCCCTACTTCACCGACCGCTATGCCACCCCATGGGGTACGGCGGTCAACCTCGACGGCCCCGGCAGCGACGAGGTACGCCGGTTCTTCATCGACAACGCCTGCATGTGGCTGGCCGACTACCACATCGACGGGCTGCGCATCGACGCCATCCACGCCTTCGTCGACCTGTCGGCCACCCACTTCCTGGCCGAGCTGGCCGAGGCGGTGGCCGAGCTGTCGGGCACGCTGAGCCGCCAGCTGGTGCTGATCGCCGAGAGCGACCTCAACGACCCGCGGGTGGTGCGGCTGCCGGCCGCCGGCGGCTTCGGCCTCGACGGCGTGTGGAGCGAGGATTTCCACCACAGCCTGCACGCCGCGCTGACCGGCGAGCGCACCGGCTACTACCAGGACTTCGGCAGCCTGGGCGACGTCGCCGCCTGCCTGCAGCGGGCGGCGGTCTACGACGGCAGGTACTCGGTCTTCCGGCGCCGGCGCCACGGCGCCCCGGCGGGCGACCTGCCCGGGAGGCGCTTCGTCGGCTTCTCGCAGAACCACGACCAGGTCGGCAACCGGGCGCTGGGCGAGCGCTCCGCCGCGCTCATGAGCCTGGGCCGGCTGAAGATCGCCGCCGCCCTGGTGCTCACCGCCCCGTTCGTCCCGATGCTGTTTCAGGGCGAGGAGTGGGCGGCCTCGACGCCGTTCCTGTACTTCACCGACCACGCCGACCCGGAACTGGGCCGGGCGGTCACCGAGGGCCGGCGGCGGGAGTTCGCTGCCTTCGGCTGGGAGCCGGGCCAGATCCCCGATCCCCAGGACCCGGCGACCTTCGAGCGGTCGAAGCTGATCTGGGCCGAGCGGGAGGACCCGGTGCACGCCGAGGTGCTCGCCTGGTACCGGGCGCTGCTGGCGTTGCGCCGCCGCCATGCCGACCTGCGCCGCGACCGCCTCGGCGAAGTGGTCGTGACCCACGACGAAGCGGCGGGCTGGCTCCGGGTCGCCCGGGGCTCGCTCGAGGTTGTGGTCAACCTGGCCCCCGCTCAGCAGCGGTTCGAAGTGGCCGGGGAGCTGGTGGCCGCCTCGGAGCCGGGGGTCACCTTGGGTGGCGGTGCGCTGGCGCTCCCGCCGGACTCGGTGGCGCTCATCCAGCGCGGAAATGGCCACGCTGATCAGCCTTGACCGGTCCTCACCCCGGGAGCCGGGCGCGGAGGTTGAGCCGCACGTAGTCCAGCGTCAGCTCCGGCAGCTCGTCAGCCACCCGGGCCACAAACCGGTCGTGCTCGGCCGCCGGCTGCCCCTCCAGGAACGGCCAGAGCACCACGGTCTTCAGGAACGACTCCATGGCCGCCCGGTCGGCGTAGTGGGTCGGTTCCTCGGTCAGCCAGGTCTCGACGTCGACGAATCCCGCCCGCTCAAGTCGCTCCCGGGCCAGCTCCGGGGTGGAGAAGTCCCACCGCTCCCGGTCCACGGCCCCGCCGGTCACCCGGTGCAGCGCCGCCCGCACCGAGGCGATGTTGCCGTCGCCGCCGCACTGGGCGACCAGCTGCCCGCCGGGCCTGAGCGCCTCGGCCAGGTGACCGAACAGGGCTTGGTGGTCGGTGATCCAGTGGAAGGTGGCGGTTGAGACGATGGCGTCGAGGCAGCCCGGGGCCAGCGGCAGCGGGGCAGCGAGGTCGGCGGCGACCAGCCACAGCCGGCCAGCGGCGCCCACGCGCGGATCGCCAAAGGCCTCGAGCGCCGCG
>DAIQBQ010000340.1:0-3408 GCA_036781065.1 Actinomycetota bacterium | reverse complement strand
GTGAGATGGACCTTGAGGCGTTCGAGCAGTGGCGCCGGGCCTCGGAAGAGGGCCGGGTGCGCGACGCCGACTTCGACACCCTCTCCTCCGAGCCGCTCGAGCCGCTGTACACGCCGGACGACGTCAAGGATCTCGACTACGACCGGGATCTCGGCTTCCCGGGCCAGTACCCGTACACCCGGGGCGTCTACCCGACGATGTACCGGGGCCGGCTGTGGACCTTCCGCCAGTTCTCCGGCTTCGGCACCACCGAGGAGACCAACCGGCGCTACAAGTACCTGCTCGCCGCCGGGCAGACCGGGCTGTCGGTGGCTTTCGACATGCCGACGTTGATGGGCCGGGACTCCGACGACCCGGCCTCCGAGGGCGAGGTGGGCCGGTGCGGGGTCGCCATCGACACCGCCGCCGACATGGGGGCGCTGTTCGACGGCATCGACCTGGCCGCGGCGACGACCTCGATGACCATCTCCGGCCCGGCAGCGATGATCCTGGCGATGTGGCTGGTCGCCGCCGAGCGCCAGGGGGTGCCGTGGCGGGCGCTCCAGGGGACGCTGCAGACCGACATCCTCAAGGAGTACATCGCGCAGAAGGAGTGGATCTACCCGCCGGCGCCGCAGCTGCGGCTGACCGCCGACCTGATGCTGTTCTGCCGGGACGAGCTGCCCCGCTACCATCCGGTCTCGATCTCCGGCTACCACATCCGGGAGGCCGGGTCGACGGCCGCGCAGGAGCTGGCGTTCACCCTCGCCTCCGGGTTCGCCCACGTCGAACTGGGCGTCCGGGCCGGGATGAGCGCCGACGAGGTCGCCCTGCACCTGTCGTTCTTCTTCAACTCGCACATCGACTTCTTCGAAGAGATCGCCAAGTTCCGGGCCGCCCGCCGCATCTGGGCGCGCTGGATGCGGGACCGCTACGGGGTGACCGACGAGCAGGCGCAGCGGATGCGCTTCCACACCCAGACCGCCGGGTCCTCGCTGACCGCCCAGCAGCCGTACAACAACGTGGTCCGGACCGCCTACGAGGGCATGGCCGCGGTGCTGGGCGGGACACAGTCGCTGCACACCAACTCCCTCGACGAGGTGCTGGCGTTGCCGACCGAGGAGGCGGCCGAGATCGCCCTCCGCACCCAGCAGATCCTGGCCTACGAGACCGGGGTGGCCAACGTGACCGACCCGCTCGCCGGGTCGTACTTCGTGGAGGCGCTGACCAACCGGGTCGAGCACGACGCCGAGTCGTACTTCGCCCGGATCGACGAGATGGGGGAGGGGTCGATCCTCGACGGCATGCTCGCCGGGATCGAGAACGGGTTCTTCCAATCGGAGATCGCCGGGGCGGCGTACCGCTACCAGCGCCTGGTCGAGGAGGGCCGGAAGGTGGTCGTGGGCGTCAACCGGTTCGAGCGCGCCGCCCGGGCGGGCGAGATCAACGTGTTGCAGATCCCACCCGAGACCGAGGCCCGGCAGGTCGAGGTGCTCCACCGCCGCAAGCTCGAGCGGGACCCGAAGGCGTCGGAGAATGCCCTGCTGGCCCTGACCGACGCCGCCGGCACCGGCACCAACCTGATGCCGCTGCTGATCGAGTGCGCCCGGGCCGAGTGCACCCTCGGCGAGATGTGCAACGCGCTCAAGCGCACCTTCGGGGTCTACCGGGAGTCGCCCGCGTTCTGACCGAATAGGATGACGGATATGGCCGCAGTCAGAGAGCCTGACCGGCTCACCTATGAGGACTACTGTGCCTTCCCGGACGATGGCAAGCGCCGGGAGTTGATCGGCGGGGAGGCCTACGTGACGCCACCGCCACGGACACGCCACCAGAGGGTCGTGGGAAGGGTCTTCTCGGCGCTCGCGAATCACGTGACCGTCCACGGTGGGGGCGAGGTCTTCGTCGCTCCACTGGACGTCGTCCTTTCCGACTTCGACGTTGTCCAGCCTGACGTTCTTTTCGTAGCCGAAGCTGACGCTTCGCGGTTGCGGCCGGAACATCTCCGGGGAGCTCCGACGCTGGCGATCGAAGTGCTCTCCGACCCGAGACGGGACGGGAGGCTGAAGCACCAGCTCTACGGCAGGTCAGGCGTGCCGGAGTACTGGGTTGTCGACCCCGACAGCAACTGGGTGGAGGTCTACCGGCTCGACGGCGACGCGTACGGGGCGCGACAGATCATCGAGCCAGGCGAGCTGCTCCGGACGCCCTTGCTTCCCGGCCTCGAGATCGACCTGGAGCAGCTGTTGCGGGATTGAATCAGGTCGGGTCAGGGACCTCATGCGAGAAGCTGGGACCGCTCGGCGACGGGCTTGGCCGCTCGGGACCTCAGTAGCCCAAGGTCACATCGACGACGCCTTCCAGCGGCTGGCCGTTCATGAAGGCGATCACGTTGCGCTCCACCCGCGCCGCCAGCTCGGTCAGCGCCATGTCCCAGGTGTTGGCAACATGCGGCGTGATCAGCACGTTGTCGAAGCCCCACAGCGGGTGATCCTCGGGCAGCGGCTCCGGGTCGGTGACGTCCAGCGCGGCCCCGGCGATGCCCCCTCCGGCCAACGCCGCAACCAGCGCGGCCGTGTCGACGATCTGTCCGCGGGCGACGTTGACCAGCCACGCCTGCCGGCTCATCGCCTGGAACATCGCCGCCCCGAACAGCCCGCGGGTCTCGGTGGTCAACGGCAGGGTCAGCACCACCCAGTCGACCTGGCCGACCAGCTCGGGCAGCGCCGCCATCGGGACCGTGGAGTTGGCTCCGGGCACGGCGTTGCCGCTCCGGTTGACCGCCAGGATCTCCGGCTCGTGCGGCTCGAGCAGCCGGATCAGCGCCCGGCCGATGCCCCCGGCGCCAACGATCAGCACCTTCTGGCCGACCAGCCGGCGGGGGCGGACCTCGTCCCGTGCAGCCTTGGCGCGTAGGCGGATGTACGGGGGCAGGGCGCGGGCGATCGTCAGCATCATCGCCAGCGCGTGCTCGGCGACCGTCGGCCCGTAGATCCCCTTGGCCGAGGTCCAGGTGTGCTCGGCGTCGAGCAGCCCCCGGGAGGCGAAGTTGTCCACCCCGGCGAAGGGCAGCTGGACCCAGCGGGCCGGTGAGCCGGCAAGCACCTCGACGATCCCCTCGGGGTCGTCCGGATCGGTCCACACGACGGCGTCGGCCTCGGCCGGAGGGCCGAGGAAGGCCCCGGCCTGCAGGATCCGCTCGGCGATCTGCGGGTAGCGGATCGGCGTGACCGAGACGAGGGTCGGCGCCGGGCCCGACCCGTCCCTGGGTCTCGGGTCGAGGCCTGGAGGGAGGTCGCCGAAGTCCGCCATGGCCGCCCAGCCTACCAATGAGGTCCGGGTCCGGACCCCGTGAGCGCGGTAGCCTCTTCGACGTGATCGAGCGATGAGCGGGGGCCTGCCCGCGCCGCCGCATACGGCGGCGCGGGC
>DAIQBQ010000339.1:0-3423 GCA_036781065.1 Actinomycetota bacterium | reverse complement strand
CCGCCCGTGCGGCGGCGGCCTCGAGGGCGTGGGTGCATAACACTTTGACCATCTCTCGCTTGTACGCCGACGTGCCCCGGGCGTCTTTGACCGGGTGGGTCTCCTCGCTGGCGATGCCGCCGCACCGGCGCAGTGCGTCCCGGTCCAGGTGCCGGCCGGCCAGGTACTCCTCGGCCTTGCTCGCCCGCACGTAGGAGAGGGCGACGCCGGTCATGCCGATACCGCAGTCCTGGATCGTGCCGTCGGCGCTGACCCGCAACTGCACGCCGACGCCGACGGTGGCGAAGTCGCCGACCTTGCGGTGCAGTTTCATATACGCGCCCCCGCCGTCGGCGGCAACCGGGATGTTGATCCCGGTCAGGATCTCGGCCTGCCCGAGGGCGGTGCAGTAGCTGCCTACGAAGAACTCGTCGACCGGGATCAGCCGCGGCCCGTCCGGCCCGACGGTTGCGAAGCTCGCCCGGGCGGCGAGCAGGGCCGGGCCCCAGTCCCCGGAGGGATGGGCGTAGGCGGCCGATCCGCCGATCGTGCCGAGGTTGCGGATCAGCGGGTCCGCGATCACCCTGGCGACGTCGGCCAGCAGCGGGTACCGTCTACGGATGACGGGCGACGTCTCGAGGGTGGCGTCCGTGGTCATCGCCCCGACCCGCAGCGTGCCCTCCGTCTCCTCGATGCCGCCCAGGCGGAGGTGGCGCAGGTCGACCAGGTGGCTGGGCGACTCGTAGCGGAAGCGCATCAGCCGCATGAGGCTCTGGCCGCCGGCGATCACGCGTGCCTGATCGCCCCCGCGCTCCAGCCCGGCCACAGCCTCGGCGAGCGAGGTCGGAGCCAGGTAGTCGAACCGGCTCGGATACATGCGCTCTCAGGGTACCCCGGCCAGCCGGGTCCCGGCCCGGGCACTGCCGAGCCAGGAGCGGCCGTGGGCCTGGCCGACCAGGATGTGGGTGTGTGCCTCGACCAGCCCGCCGAGGTCCGGGTCCCGCTCCAGGTCGGGATCGCCGGTGAGCGGGAGGAGGCAGAAGATCACCCGGCCGGCCTCCTCGGCGGCGCGGGCGACGGCAGCCTCGGTGGCCATGGTCTCGCTGGCCAGCCGGCCGACCCAGCGGATCAGCCACTCCGACTCGCTGGCTGGCGGCGCCTCGGCGAGCGCGATCTCCCTCCTGGCGAGCGCCCGCGCGCCGGCGAGCAGGACCGACTGGGCGAACACCTTCCCCCCCGGCGGGGGCGGCGGCTCCGGCGTGGCGACGGCCTTGCCCATGTCCTCGAGCACGGCGCAGAACGCCCGGGCCTCCTTGACCCCCCCGGGGACCATGACCAGCACGTGGTCGGTGGGCCGGAGCCGGGCGAGCTGGGGTTCAAGGTCGGCGGTCCAGAACCGGGCGGGCCGCCCGGCGAGCAGATCCTCGGCGACCGAGGCCGGCACCCGCCAGTCCCGGCCCGGCTTGATGCCTGGGATTCGGCCCTGGCGGCACCAACGGGTCACCGTGTCGGAGCTGACCCCGAGCCGCTCCGCAACCTCAGCAACCCCGACGAAGAGTTCCTGCATGACCGGATGTTCCTATAAGCCTGGAACCTACATGATACGGCCTCGACCCGGCGGAGGTCCACCAACCTGGGGATGCGGCGCTCCCAGCTGGGTGCCCCCCACGGCGCCCTCCGGGCGCCCTCCGGGCGGCCCGGGCGTATCCTGGGTCGTCATGCGGCTCACGCTCGGGGTCAACGGCCAACCCGTCGAAACCGACGTCGAGCCGCGGACGCTGCTGGTCCACCTGCTGCGCGAACGGCTGGGGCTGACCGGGACCCAGGTCGGCTGCGACACGACCACCTGTGGCGCCTGTACCGTCCTGCTCGACGGCATGCCGGTCAAGTCCTGCGGCCTGTTCGCGGTTCAGGTCGATCACCGAGAGATTACGACGATCGAGGGCCTCGCGCCGCACGGCCACCTCCACCCGGTGCAGGAGGCCTTCAAGGAGTGCCACGCCGTGCAGTGCGGGTTCTGCACCCCGGGGATGATGCTGACCGCGATCGCCCTGCTGACGGTCAACCCGGACCCCAGCGAGGAGGAGATCCGCTGGGCGCTCTCGGGCAACCTGTGCCGGTGCACCGGGTACGCAAACATCGTGAAGGCGGTGCAGTGGGCGTCCCGGAAGATAGCGTCCAGCACGCCGGTGCTCACCGGGGTCGGTGCCCTGCTGGCGACCCACGCCGCCCAATCGCGAGACGAGGGCCGCGGTGGTGCCTGAGCCGATCCGGGTCCGAGGCATCGGCCACAGCCTCCCCAGGCGGGAGGACGACCGGTTCATCCGGGGTGAAGGAACCTTCGTCGGCGACCTCTCGGTCCCGGGCATGGTCCACATGGCAATCCTGCGCAGCCCGGTAGCCCGGGCGCGGATCCGTTCGGTCAACGTCGCCCAGGCGTTCACGCTGCCCGGCGTGATCGTGGTGCTCACCGGCGAGTTGATGGCCGCCCGCGGGCTGGCCTGGATGCCGACGCTCTCCGGCGACGTCCAGGCGGTCCTGGCGCTCGGCGAGGTCTGCTTCCAGGGCCAGGAGGTGGCCGCGGTCATCGCCGAGGATGCCTATACCGCCCACGACGCCCTCGGGCTGATCGAGGTCGACTACGAAACACTGCCGGCGCTGGTCGACCCGACCACGGCGCTGGCCCCCGACGCCCCGCTCGTGCGTAGCGACAAACTGGACAACCGGTGCTACGAATGGGAGGCTGGCGACGCCGAGGCCACCGAGCGGGCGTTCGCCTCCGCCGCCCACGTCGTCAAGCTGGACACCTACTACCCGCGCTGCCACCCGGCCCCGCTGGAGTGCTGTGCCTGCCTGGCCGACGTCGATCCAGGCGAGGGCAGCGCCCGCATCCACCTGACCTCGCAGGCGCCGCACGCCCACCGCACGATCCTGGCCCAGCTACTCGGCCTTGCCGAACACCGGGTCCAGGTCATCTCCCCGGACATCGGCGGGGCGTTCGGCAACAAGGTGCCGATCTACCCCGGCTACCTGCTGGCGGCCTCGGCGTCGTTCCTGCTCGGGCGCCCGGTCCGCTGGATCGAGGATCGCACCGGCAACCTGTTGGCCACCGGTTTCGCTCGCGACTACCGGATGCACGGCGAGCTGGCCCTCGACGAGAAGGGACGGATGCTCGGCCTGAAGGTAGACCTGCTTTCCGACCACGGCGCCTTCTACGCTGACGCCCAGCCGGGCAAGTTCCGGGCCGGGCTGTTCCACATCGTCACCGGCTCCTACGACATCCCGGCGGCCCACATATCCGCCGTCGGCGTCCATACCAACAAGGCGCCGGGCGGGGTGGCCTACCGCTGTTCGTTCCGGGTGACCGAAGCTGCCTACCTGATCGAGCGGCTGGTGACGACCGCCGCCACCCAGCTGGGCATCGATCCCGCCGACCTGCGCCGG
>DAIQBQ010000338.1:0-3472 GCA_036781065.1 Actinomycetota bacterium | reverse complement strand
CCCAGTTCAGGCCGCCTCCGTCGCCGCTTTCTCGATCTCCGCCCGCACGATGTCGAAGTCGGCCCGGGAGATCTCGTGCACGTTGCCCTGGAAGGCCAGCCGCCAGTGTTCGGGAGGCCACTTGGCCACGTAGGCCAGCTTCCGGGCGACGCCCTCCGCCGGGATCCGGCCGCTTACCGGCAGCACGACCTCCTTGCGGATCGGCACCCGCCATGGGTAGTCCTCACCGTCCTTCTTGCCCACCCATACCGGGTCGTGGTCCTCGAAGTAGGGCCCGGTGATCGTGGCGTAGCCGGCAAAGGCCTGCTCGCCGGTGATGTACCAGACGAACTGATCGCCGTCGCCCATCCGCTCCGCTTTCCGGCGCTGGCGGGTCTTCATCCCCTGGACGGTGAAGCCGAGGCTCGACGTCTTCTCGAAGTTGTCGGGGCTACCGACGATGATCCAGTAGTTGGGCATGGCGATTGACCTCCTCCGGGGAACCCATCGTGCATCCTAGTTGGCGTGCTGGAACTGGCGGACCTCATGCACCGCTTCGGCGACAACGTCGCCGTCGACGGCGTCAACCTGTCGGTACCCGACGGGTCGATCGTTGGGCTGGTTGGCCGTAACGGAGCAGGCAAAACGACCACGATGCGGGCGATCATGGGCATCCTCCGCCCGCTCCGGGGGACGGTCAGCTGGAACGGCCACCCGGTCACCCCGGACGACCGGCGCACGTTCGGCTACATGCCCGAGGAGCGAGGCCTGTACCCGCACATGAAGGTCATTGACCAGGTCCGCTACTTCGCCCGCCTCCACGGCCTTTCCACCGAGGAGGCCCAGCGGTCCGCCGTTGGCTTGCTCGACCGTCTCGGCCTGGCCGGCCGGGCCACCGACAAGCTGATGGCGCTGTCGCACGGCAACCAGCAACGGGCGCAACTGGCGGTCGCCCTGGTACACGGCCCGAGGCTCATGGTGCTCGACGAGCCGTTCGCCGGCCTGGACCCGGCCGCCGTCGACTCGCTCTCCGGCGTGATCACCGACCGGGCGGCGGAGGGCGTCGGCGTCCTGTTCTCGAGCCACCAGCTGGAGCTTGTCGAGCGGCTGTGCCGGCATGTCGTCATCGTGGAGAAGGGCAAGGTCCTCGCCAGCGGCACCCTGGACGACCTGCGCCGGCGCGTCCCGCAACACCTCCGGATCGACGTGGCCGCCCCCCCGGACTGGGCAGAGGCGTTGTCCGGGGTGCACATCCAGCAGGTCACCGGCGAGAGCATCGCTCTCCTTCTCGACCCCGGCGTCGACCCGCAGACGGTCCTGAAGGAGGCGATGGCGGCGGGCCGCGTCGACCACTTCGGCTTTGAGTCGGCCGGCCTGGCCGACCTCTACCGGACGCTGGTGCCGGAATGAGCCGCCACTCGCCCATCCGCCTGGTGGCGGGCCGTGAGATCAGCGACCGCCTGCACGGCCGTCTGATATACGTGCTCACGGCCTTCTCCACCGTCATCGTCGTCATCGCCCTGGTCGTCCCGGCGCTGGTACGGCGGCAGCCGGCGCCCGTCCACGTCGCCCTCGTCGGGTCGGGGGCCGGGACGCTGGCGCCACTGCTCCGGGCCGAGGCCCCCCAAGCAGGCCTCCATCTGGACCTGCTGAACTATCCCGCCGGGTCCGATTTGTCAGCTCAGCTGAAGGCGGGGAAGCTGGCGGCGGCAGTGAGCGTCGATGGCCAGGTCGTCGCCGAGGTCAAGGAGAGCCTGGACCCGACCCTCGGGGCGGTCATCGAGTCGGCGGCCCAACGCCAGCAGCTGGCGCTGGTCACCGAAGCGGCGGGTGTTTCACCGTCCACATTGGAGACGGCCCTCGCCCCAGTCCCGTTGAAGACCAAGGCCCTGGTGCCACCGCTGCCGCAGACCGCGACCCGGGACACGGCCGCGGTCGCCACCGGGATCTTCCTCTATATCACCCTGCTTACCTACGGCGGGGCAGTCGCCGGGGGCGTCGCTCAGGAGAAGACCACCAGGACCGCAGAGGTGCTGGTATCGACCCTGCAGCCGGACGAATTGCTGACCGGCAAGGTGCTCGGCATCGGCGCCCTGGGTGTGGCCTCTACGACGATCACCATCGGTGCCGGGCTGATCGCCAACGCGATCGTCCACGAGGCCCACGTGTCATCGATCATCTGGGGCCTCCTTCCAGGGATCCTCATCTGGTTCCTGATCGGGTTCGCCATGTACTCGTTTGCCTTCGCCGCTGCCGGGTCCCTGGTAGCCCGGCAGGAGGACGCGCAGCTGGTGGGAGCCCCGTTCACGGTGATCCTGGTGGGTTCCTACCTGTTGATCTTTACGATGCTGGGGAACCCCAACGCCGGCTGGATCAAGATCGTCTCCCAGCTACCGCCGTTGGCGCCGGTCCTGATGCCGGCCCGGCTGGCAGTCGGTCACGTCACGTTGTGGGAGCAGGCACTCGCCGCGGTCCTGTGCCTGCTGACCACCCTCGGCACCATCCGGCTCGGGGGCCGGATCTACCGGGAAGCCCTGATGCACGCCGGTCCCCGGCTCGGCTGGCGGGCCGCCCTGCAACTGAAGTCCGGGGCCACCTAGAAGGGTCCGCAGGAGTTTTGTGGATCGCTACACACAATAATGAGGGCCCATGATCCACAAAACACCGGACAGCTTGCTCCGGCGGGGGGAAGTGCCTACCGCCGGGCACTAGAAGCGACGGATCTCGGCGTCGGTGCCGATCACCACCAGCGGTGACTTCGCCGGGCTCAGCCAGTTCAGCAGGACGTCGAGTTCGGCCGGTGGCAGGCTGACGCAGCCGGCAGTGGGGCCGGCGACGTCGTCGTGGATGAACACACCGGACCCGGCCCCCGGGACGACCGGGTTGGTGTTGTAGTCCACGACGACGAAGTGCTGGTAGGCGACGGTCTCGGTCCAGAGCGCCTCACTGCCCCCACCAAACGGCGGTGCCTGCCCGCAGGCGACATGCTGGAAGGTGTTGTAGGCGGGGGTGGCGGGGTCCTCGTCCCACCAGTCGCCGCAGACGAGTTGGTGGTAGCTGTAGGCGACCCCCGGGTTGGCGGCGATGCCATAGATCACGGAGCCGATCCCATAGGCGCCGGTCGGGGTCGAGCCGTCGCCCTCCCGGCGGTGATCGGACACCCCGGTGACGCCGACCCGCCCCGTCCAGGGGCCACCGGCGTCCACCCAGCAGGTCCCGGACCGGCTCCACAGCTGAACGGTGGCGTAGGTGGAGGCGTACGAGGCGTCGTCGACGGTGATCAGCTGGCTCGCCCCATGGGTGGCGGCGAGTTGGGAAGCCAGGTCCGGCGAGCAGCCGGCCGAGCCGGCCGGGGGGGCGGACGGGCTCCGGAAGGGCGTCGGGGAGGGCCCGGTGCCGGAGCTGGGCCGGGTGATCGGGGCGCGGCTCGGCCTTGGGCTTGGGCTCGCGGGCGGGGGGCTTGGGCTCGCGGGCGGGGGGCTTGGGCTCGCGG
>DAIQBQ010000337.1:0-3482 GCA_036781065.1 Actinomycetota bacterium | reverse complement strand
TCCGGCTGGTCTGCGAGTCGGCTTCGGAGCTGGCCCTCGAGGAGTCGCTGCGGACTGGAGCCGCCCGGTCCATCGAGATGCGGGACTTCGACAAGGCCCTCCGGGAGATGGCGCCGAGCACCCGGCCGTGGTTCGAGGTCGCCCGGAACTACGCTCAGTTCGCCAACGAGGGCGGCGCCTACGACGACCTGCTCGCCTACATGCGCACCCACCGCCTCGCCTGACCAGCGTGGAAGAGCGAGACCTCTACGCCCTGCCTCCGGTTGCGCTCCGCCAGCGCGGCCAGGCACTCCTCGCCGCCCGCCGGCCGGAGGATGCGATCGGTGTGTTCCGTCAGGCCGTTGCGGCGGATCCGGCAAACCTCCAGAACCTGTGCCAGCTGTCCCTGTCCTACCTCCAGGCCGGGTATTACCCGGAAGCGCTCGCTGCCGCCAATGACGCCGCCGTCGCCGCCCCGGCCAGCGACTGGCCCCAGCGGCTCCGGGCCTCGGCCCTGCTGAAGATGGGTATCCCCGACAGCGCACGGGCGGCGGCCCGGGAGGCGGTCAGGCTGGCGCCGATCTCGTCGGACAGCTACCTGATGCTGGCTGAGTCCGAGGCGGCGAACCGCAACCTGAAGGAGGCCCGGGCGGCCGCCGAGCATGCCCGCGATCTCGCTCCCCAGCGCGCCGCCCCCTACGTCACCCTTTCGATGGTCGCGCTGCGCTCCCGGCGCTGGGCCGACGCCGATGCGCAGGCCAGGGCTGCCCTGGCGATCGAGCCGGAGAATCCCCACGCCCTCAACAACCTCGGCCTGGCGCTGCGCTACCGGGGCCGCCGGCGGGAAGCCGTCCACTACCTGGGGACCGCCTCCCGCCTGGATCCGCGCAATCCCCTCTACCGGCGGAATGCCAAGCGGGCGGCCGCCGGGTTCGGCGGGGCCGGGGTCATCGGTGTGTTGCTCCTGCTCTGGTTCCTGTCGGGGGGGATCCCGTTCCTCGTCGTTGGCCTGGTCTGTGTGGTTGGCCTGGCGCTGGTCAGCCGGCATGGAGCCGTGTGGATGGCCATGCAGACCCTCGTGCAGCGGGGGAAGCCCTCGGACGATCCGAAGGCGTCGCCCGAATTGATGCGCCAGCTCCGCCGCGACCAGTGGCGGCTTCCCCGGTGGTTCCCCGCTCGCCGGCGCCGTGCGGACTCCGACCCACCACTTGACTGAGGCCGGTATAAAGGGGCCATGGAAACGACAGCAGTCCGCCTCACCCAGTTCTCCCACGGCGCCGGCTGAGCCTGCAAGCTCGGCCCAGCCGATCTGGCGCAGGTCCTGCGCCACTTGAAGGAGGGCCCGAGGAGCCAGGATCCCAACCTGCTCCTGGGTCTTGACGCGCCCGACGACGCGGCGGCCTACCTGATCGCCGAAGACCGGGCACTGCTGCTGACCGTCGACTTCTTCACGCCGGTCGTCGACGAGCCCTACCACTGGGGCGCCATCGCCGCCGCCAACGCGTTCAGCGACTGCTACGCCATGGGGGGCCGGCCGATCCTGGCGCTCAACCTGGTCGGCTGGCCGGAGGAGCTCGACTCCGAACTGTTGGCTCGCGTGTTGGAGGGCGGGGCGGACAAGGCGGCGGAGGCCGGGGTCTCGGTCGTCGGCGGCCACACGGTCGAGGACCGGGAGCCGAAGTACGGGATGTCGGTGACCGGCCTGGTCGACCCTCGCCGGATGGTCCGGTCGTCGTCGGCCCGCCCGGGGATGTCGCTCGTGCTGACCAAGCCGCTGTCGACGGGCATCATCGCCACCGCGGTCAAACGGCAGGCCGCACCACCGGAGCTCACCGAGCAGGCTACACAGGTGATGGAGACGCTCAACGCGCCGGCCGCTGATGCGATGCTGGCCGCCGGCGCCGTGGCGGCGACCGACGTCACCGGCTTCGGCCTGGCCGGCCACCTGCACAACGTCGTCCGGCTCTCGGGAGTCTCGGCCGAGCTGTGGACCGACGCCCTGCCGGTGTTGGAGGGGGTGCGCGACCTCGCCAGGGCCGGTTTTGTGCCTGGGGGCACCCGGCGCAACGAGGCATACTTCTCCCCCTTCGTCGACGTGGACCCGGCGGTCGGCCCGATCGACCGCACCCTCCTGTTCGACGCCCAGACCTCCGGCGGCCTGCTGATCGCGGTCGACTCCGGCGCCGAGGCCTCGCTGGTCGCCGACCTCCAGCGCCGGGGCACCCCGGCCGCCGCCGTCGTCGGGCGGATCGTCGACGGGGAGCCCGGCCGCATCGCGGTCACGCCCGCCCCGTGAGCGCTCCCACCCGGCTGGTGATCCCGGCCGACATGTACGAGCAGATCGTGGCGTTCTGCCTGGAGGGCATGCCGAACGAGGCGTGCGGGTTCATCGGGGGCCGGGACGGCGTCTCCGAGAAGCTGTACCCGCTGACCAACGCGGCGGCCTCACCGGTGTTCTACAAGCCGGACGACCGGGAGATGCTCGCTGCCCTGCGCGACATCGACGACAACGGCCTGGAAGTCAGCTGCATCTTCCATTCGCACGTGGCGACGCGGGGCTACCCGTCGCCGACCGACATCCGGGAGGCGCACTACCCGGATGCCGTCTTCCTCATCGTGTCGTTCGAGGACCGGGAGCACCCGTATGCCAAGGGCTACCTGATTCACAAGACCGACTGGCGGGACCCTACAGGGGAAGTCGAAGAGGTGGAGGTCAGCATCTCGTAGGCCCGCCGGGTGATCACGATCACCTGCTCCGGGCGCTTGGCCAGGTCCTCCCAGGTGAAATCGAGGACGGTCCACGCCAGCAGGGCAAGGTCGTTGCCCTGGGTCTGGTCCTTCTGCCACTGGCCCGGCAGTAGGTGCGTGCCTTTGCCGTTGAGGCGGATCCCGAACCGGATCGGAACGTACGCGAAGTCGAGCCGGGTCACGAAGCGTTCGCCGTCCGAGACGACGTATTGCCGGGTGGGTTCCGGCAGTCCTGCGGCCCGGATCAGGCGGAGGAATCTGGTCTCCAGCCGGCTCTCCGTGGCGGCGGCGTTCGGGTCCCGGTTGGCCAAGAATTCGCGGACGGCGGTGATCCCGTTCCGTCCCTGCGCCCCGAGTTCGTCCAGCCGGACCACCAACTCGTCGTACAGGTTGCCGTTTTTCATGAAGGCCGATTCGGCGGCGGTCTCGAAGGTCTCCGGATCAACCACACCGGGCAGGTCGACCAGAGTCCGGGCCATGCCGGTGACCCGGAACCCCTTGAACTCCGCCCAGTCCCGCCGGGCGAGCATCGTGGTCCGGTGCAGGATGATGGCTCCGGGAGCGCGGCGGGTTCCGCGGGTGGTGATGAGCTCGATGGTGCCTGGCTCCAATCCGTCCATCCCCCAGACCAGTCCTGCGGATCGATGAGAGACGGCTGTCTCCTCGCCCGCCCAGAGCTCGGCTGCCTTCAAGCGCTGTTCCCAGCTCGGCGGCACTGCGCTGAGCACGTAGACCCTCGGTAGGACCCGCCGCCA
>DAIQBQ010000336.1:0-3492 GCA_036781065.1 Actinomycetota bacterium | reverse complement strand
TGGCCGGTGGCCGAGCGCAACTCCTGGGTCCCCACCGACACCTGGTGCAGGACGTCGGTCGGCGTCGACAGCAGGGAAACCGCGCGCGCGGTCCCGCCGTTCTGGACCTCGCCCACCGAGGCGAACGACTCGACCAGCGTCCGGTTGGCCGAGACGACCCGGGCCGGCACGAACAGCGTCGCCCGAGCCTCCCGGGCCAGGAGCACGTCCGGGAGGCCGGCGATGGTCCGCGACTCCGAGGCCCGGATGCACAGGACCACCGAGGGCACCCGCCCGGTCTGGGTATGGGCGATGACATCGAGCCCGAAATGGGTGGCGGCGAACGACACCGAGGCCCCGCTGGTGAACACCAGGAACACCGCCACCAGGGCGGCGACGGCGGCGCTCAGCCGCAGCCCGCGGAGATGGCGGCCGGGGACGAGCTCGTCGTCAGGGTGCCCTCCGGCTTCGTTGCGGCTGGGGCTCCCGGGGCCGGCGAGGCCCGGCGGCGCCCCCGGCAGCAGGGCCGGCTCGCCGGCCAGGCCGGCCTTACCGGTCAGCTTGCCCGGGAGGCCGGTCGCCGCGTAGCTGCGCTCCCCGGATGCGAGCGCGGTCAGGACCCTTCCGGCTGAGGGCAGTTCGCCGAAACCGACCGCCAGCTTCTGGGCCCGCTCGCGCAGGGCGGGGTCGTCCCGGCAGGCGGCGACTGCCGCGGGCAGGTCGGCGGGGTTGCGCACGTAGCGGGCGACGCCGACCCGGTCCATCAGCTCGCCGTTGGCGACCCCGTGACCGGGGATGGCGTCGGTGATCAGCAGCGGGCAGCCCCGGCGGAGCGCCTCGAGCGAGGTCAGCCCGCCGGCGTTCTGCACCGCCAGGTCGCAGGCGTCGATCAGCTCTGGCATGTTGTCCACGAACCCCCGGATGATCGAGCGCGGCGGCGGGTCCTCGTCGAACTTCCGCTTCAGCTCCTCGTTGCGGCCGCAGATCACCAGCGTCCACACCCCCGGGACCGATGCCACGGCACGGGCCGAGCGCTCAATGTTGCCGACCCCCCAGCCGCCCCCGATGACCATTACCACGAAGGCGTCGTCGGGCACCCCGAGCGCCTCCCGGGCCTCCGCCCGGCGCGACGGCCCGAGGAAGCGGCGGGCGACCAGCGGGGCCACCACCGTCGTCGGCGAAGGCTCCATCATCGTGGCCACCGTCTCGACGGTCGAGATGTGCATCACGTAGTTGTCGTCGATCTCGGGGTACATCCACATCGGGTGCGGAGCGAAGTCGGTCACCAGGTTGGCGCATGGCAGCGTGATCTTGCCCCGCCGCTTGAGCGAAGCCAGCATCGCCGAGGTGAGCGGGTAGGTCGACAGGACGATGTCCGGGCCTTCCGCCCGGATCAAGGAAAGGATCTTGCGTGCCCCGATCACAGAGCACAGGCCCTTGTAGAACTTGGTGACCCCGCGGGATTTGACGATCGACCAGTACAGCCAGGAGTAGGACCACTGCGCCTTGTCGAGCTGGATCTTGTAGCCGTCGATGACGAACTTCTCCCAGAAGGCACCGACAACCGCCAGGCCGTTGACGACGTTGACGTCGGCGGAAGGATCGAGATCCTTGACCTCTTCGGTGACCGCTCGGGCGGCGGCATTGTGCCCTTCGCCGACGCTGGCCGTGAGGATCAGCAGCTTCATTGCCTTCTCATCCCACTCCTGAAAGAGTCAGTGATCGGTGAGCCGGGGGTCACGCCTGGCGCGCGCCTCAACCCCCGGCGCTCAAGAGCCAATGATCATCCTGCCGGATTGCCTCGCCAGCGGCAACCACCCGCCGGGCGGGGCTGGTTGCACGTGCGGGGCGGGTGCCCGCGGGCGGGTCAGGGCAGGGCGGTGGCCTTGAGCCCGAGGATCGTCAGGCGGGTGACCAGGGCCTCGGGAGACTGCTCCAAGACGCTGGCCAGTGCCCTGAGGTCGTCGCCCCGGATGGTCAGGACCCGTCCGTTGAAGTCGCCCCGTTGCGCCTGCACCATGCTCACGTATCGTTGCAGGACTGCCGATTCCGGGCTTTGGACCTCGCCGAGACGCATCAGATCGATGCGCACCTTTGCCGGGCCCGGCGGCACGACGGTCCCGGGGCCGTCCCCGCTGCTCCGGGGCAGCAGGTGGTCGACCGGCACGCCGTAGAAGCGGGCGAGCCGTTCGAGCCGGGGTACCGAGATGCTCCGCTCGCCGCGCTCGTAGGCGCCCAGCACCGATGCCTTGAACTCCTGGTTGGAGGCCTGCTCGACCTCGTGGAGGGAGATGCCCTTCTGGGTCCGGACGTTGCGCAGCCGCTCCCCAAGAGACTGGGCGTACGTACCGGAAATGCCCCTCACCCCCCTGGTTCGTCCTCCCGCAGGGTGACGGTAACACACTGCCCGGTCCCACCGAAGTCCCCCGTTAGACCTGGCCCACGGCCGCTTCCCGCGGTTACCCGTCGAAACGTCCCAACTGGTACAGGGTCAGCGATGCGAGGACAATCGGCGCGGTTTGGGCGCGGAGAATCTGGGTGCCCAACGTCACCGCCATCCCGCCGGCAGCGCCGAACGATGCCACCTCATCGGGCGACAGGCCTCCCTCCGGGCCGACCGCAAGCCACACCCGATCGGTCCCGGCGCCGAGTTGACCGAACGCCTCCCGGATCGGCATGGCCGCCTGCGGGTGGGCGACCAGCCCGGCGGTGGGCAATTGGGCCGCCGCCTCCTCGGCCGCCGCGGCGGCGGAGGGCAGTGGGCCGCCGACGGCGGGCAGCCAGGCCCGGTGCGACTGCTTGGCCGCCTCCCGGGCGATCACCGCCCACCGGAACCGGGCGGCCGAGGCCCGGGCCTGGTCCCACCGGGACACGCTGCGCCCGGCCTGGAACACGGTCATGGCGTCGACGCCGAGCTCGACCAGCTGGCGGATCACCTGGTCGACCTTGTCCCCCTTGGCAAGGCCGAGGTACATCTGCACCCCGGGGCGGGGAGTCTCGACCCGGCGGTCGCCGACGACGGTTGCCTCCACCCGGGTCGCCGACACGGTATCCAGCCGGCCTTCGATCACCCGGCCGCGGCCGTCCGACACCCGGACCCCCTCGCCTGGCGCAGCCCGGCGGACGACGGCAAGGTGGCGGGCGTCTGGGCCGGTGATGACCAGAGGCTCATCCACCCCCGGCGGCGGGAGCGACTCCGGGTCAAGGTAGAAGTACGGCGCGTGGGGGGCGGCACCAGCCCGGCCAGGCTCGGCCTTTTCGCTAGCTGTGGAAGGCGTTGCGGATCTTCCCGATGAGGCCATGGTCCTCGTGGACCTCTTCGCCCCGGATCGCGGCCAGCCGGCGGATCAGCTTCGACTCCTCGTCGTTGAGGTGCGTCGGCACCGCCACGCCGATCTCGACCAGCAGGTCGCCCCGCCCGCCCCGCCCGAGCCGGGGCACGCCGCGGCCCTTGATGCGGCTGACCTTGCCGGGTTGGGTCCCGGCCGCGACCGTGACCGTGACCGGGCCGTC
>DAIQBQ010000335.1:0-3495 GCA_036781065.1 Actinomycetota bacterium | reverse complement strand
GGCCGGCTTGGTCGGGCGGGTGGCTACCGTTGGCTCTGCTGAGCGCGCCCCGAACACGCCCGTCCCGGCCAGTTCGCAGGAGGCGGCGGCTCCCTCGGGGACAGCTGCGGCTCCCCCGGCGGCCACGGGCACTGCGCTGGTCGGCGGGGCGGGAGCGACGATGACGGCCGCCCCGGTGACGGTTGTGCTGACCGTCATCCACGACGGCGAGAGCCAGACAGTGACCACGACCGCCACCACGGTCGCCGGCGTGCTCGCCGCAGCCCAGGTCCCCGTCCACCCGCTGGACCAGGTGACCCCGGCGCTCACCGCCCCGGTTGCCACCGGGATCACGGTGCGGCTGGTCCGGGTGACCCAGACCATCTCGTACCAGAGGCAGACGGTGTCGTTCACCGCCACGTCGAAGAACTCCAACACCGTCGAGATGGGCATGACCGAGACCGCCCAGAGCGGGCGCAACGGCTCGTTGGAGAAGGTCTTCACGACGACCTACCACGACGGGAAGGCGGTGGGCACGGCGCTGACCGCCACCAAGACCCTGGTCGCGATGCGCCAGCGGATCACGCTGGTCGGCACCGGGCAGCCGAACTTCGTCAACCACGGCAACTCGGCCACCGGCGCGGCCAGCTGGTACCCCACCATCGGCCTCCATGCGGCCAGCCCGAACCTCCCGTTCGGGACGGTGGTGCACGTGATCAACCTGGTCAACGGGCGGACGATCAACGTGAAGATCGAGGACCGCGGCCCCTACGCGGGCCAGGACCGCATCATCGACCTCTCACCGACGGCGTTCGCCCAGCTTGACCCGCTCGGGACGGGGATCGTGTCGGTCAAGCTGGAGTGGTGAACGGGGCCTCTTCCGGCAGCGCTCCCCAGGCAGTACGTAGCTGGACCCAGCCAAAACTCCGGTGCTGACCGTTCCGCTGGGGCCGGGAGCGCTAGACCGTTCCGCCCGGGCTGGAGAGCGCCGGGAGTGTCCCGCCGGGGCCGGATACGCTGGGGCCGTGCCGGCCACCACCCTGCTCACCGCCACCTCGATCCGTCACCTCGCCCGCCGCCACGGGTTCGCCCCGTCGCAGGCGCTCGGGCAGAACTTCGTCATCGACCCCAACACGATCCGCCGGATCGTGCGGCTCGCCGCCATCGGGCCCGCCGACCGGGTGCTGGAGATCGGAGCGGGGGTCGGGGCGCTCACCGTCGGGCTGGCGGCCGAGGCGGCCTCCGTGATCGCAGTCGAAGTCGACGGCCGGGTGCTGGCGGCGCTGCACGAGGTCGTCGACCCGCTGGGCAACGTCGAGGTCGTCGCCGGCGACGCCATGGCTCTCGACCTGGCCGCCCTGCTGGGCGGGGTGCCGCACCGGCTGGTCGCCAACCTGCCGTACAACATCGCCACGCCGCTGATCGCCGGGGTGCTCGAGCGGGTCCCGGCGGTCACCGACCTGGTCGTGATGGTGCAGCGGGAGGTCGGGGAGCGGCTGGTCGCCGGCCCCGGCTCGAAGGCCTACGGGGCGATCAGCGTGCTGACGGCCTACCACTGTGCCCGGTCACTGCTCGGCCGGGTGCCGCCGACGGTGTTCTGGCCGGCGCCGTCGGTCGACTCGGTGCTGATCCGGCTGACCCGCCGGCCACCGCCGGTCGAGGTCGACCCCGCGGACCTGATGGCGACCGTCCACGCCGCCTTCGGGCAGCGGCGCAAGACGATCCGCAACTCGCTGTCGTCGGTGCTCGGCTGGCCCACCGAGCCCGTCGAGGCCGCCCTGGCCGCAGCTGGGATCGACCCGGGTGCTCGGGCTGAGACGCTGGGGCTGGAGGCGTTCGCCCGTCTGACCACCGCGCTCCGCGCAAACCCACCGGTCGGCCCGGGCCAGCCATGAGCCGGCAGGACAGCCGCCCGCCGGTTTCCGGGAAGGCTGACGACGAGCCATCCCTGCCCGCCAGCCGGGTCGAGCTGGTCGCGCGGGCCAAGATCAACCTGTTCCTCGAGGTCGGGCCGCGGCGGGCCGACGGCTACCACAGCGTCACCACCGTCATGCAGACCGTCGACCTGGCCGACACCGTGGTGCTGGAGCGGGCCACCGCCACATCCGTGACCTTCGCACGAGGACCGGGTTACGCCGGGCCGCTGCCCGAGCCGCCCGACCTGGTCGCGACCGCGCTCGAGGTGTGCGCCGCCGAGCTCCGTGGCCTCCCGCCGGTAACAGCTGAGGTGACCAAGCAGATCCCGATGGCTGCCGGGCTCGCCGGGGGCAGCGCCGACGCCGCCGCCGCGGTCGGCGGTGCCGACGCCCTCGCCGGCGCCGGCACGCCACGGGGCCGGCTGGAGGCGCTGTGCCGCCGGCTGGGCAGCGACGTGGCGTTCTGCCTCCGGGGCGGGACCGCGCTGGCCCGGGGCCGGGGCGACCAGCTCTCCCCAATGGCCTGCCGCCACCGGATCTGGTGGGTGCTCGGCATCTCCGGCTTCCCGCTGCCGACGGTCGATGTCTACCGCCGGTTCGACGAGCTGGGCGGCCCCGGTGGGCACCCGGTGCCGGGCGCCGCGCCCGGAGGGCACCCGGCGCGGCCCAATCGTCTGGCCGACGCCCTGGCCGCCGGGCACCCCAAGGCAATTGCCCCGCTGCTGCGCAACGATCTCCAGCTCCCCGCCTTCGACCTGGCCCAGTCACTCCCCGGAATGGCAGCAGCACTGGAGAAGGCCGGGGCGCTCCGGGCGATCCTCACCGGCAGCGGGCCGACGATCGCCGGCATCTGCCGGGACGAGGCGCACGCCGAGGAGGTCGCCGCGCGGGCCGAGGGCGAATTCCCCCGGGTCGAGCTGGTCGCCAGCACACCGCTCGGGGCGGAGGTCGTCCGCCGGGAGCCGTAGTTGGGCGGGGAGGCCGGTGGCAATATGGCACCCGGCGAGCGCAGTCGGGGTCGAGGTCCTCGACGGCACCCGTTCCGGGATGGTGTAACGGCAGCACAACGGCCTTTGGAGCCGCGAGTGGAGGTTCGAATCCTCCTCCCGGAGCCGTTGCCATGATCATCAGCGATCATCACTAGCTGGCGATCAGGCCGCCGTCCCTTGCGAGACGGCGGTGCCGGTCCTGTCCGGTTGCCCGGTGCCGGCTTGACGCTTCACCGGGGAGCACCGGCTGGTGGAGCCAGCCTGCGACCTCTCCCCTCCACGTCCGTTTTGCGTCTCCGCCCCACTGGCGGCGACGTGGTGGACAAGGGCTGCGAGATTGATTGCGGCGTTGTGGTCCCGGTCGAGGAGCAGGCCGCATGCCTCGCAGTGGTACATCCGCTCCTTGAGGGACAGCTTGGTTTTCACTGTCTGACATCCAGAGCAGGTCCTGGAGCTGGGGAACCAACGATCAGCGACCACCAGCCGTGATCCGTGCCATTGGCACTTGTAGGCCAGCTGGCGGCGCAGCTGCCCGGGGGAGGCGTCCAGGATGGCCCGGTTGAGGCCGGACTTGGCCCGGGATCCGTTGCGCAGGTGGTGGCCGGGGTGGC
>DAIQBQ010000334.1:0-3532 GCA_036781065.1 Actinomycetota bacterium | reverse complement strand
TCCAGGGCCACTTCGCTTAGGGTCAAAAACCTTCCGCTGCCGGTGGGACATTCCACTTTCAATTCGTCGCCGTAGAAGTGGTGGTAGCGCTGCAGGGCTTCGATGATCAGGTAATTGACCGGGAACCAGACCGGCCCCCGCCAGTTGGAATTGCCGCCGAACAGCGGCGTGCGGGACTCGCCCGGCTCGTAGTCGACCTGCGCCCGCATCCCCCCGACGGTCACGGTCACCGGGTTGTCCCGGTGGTGCCGGGACAATGCCCGGATCCCGTACGGCGAAAGGAACTCCGACTCGTCCAGCAGCCGCGTGAGGATCCGGCGCAGCCGCTCCGGGGTGACGATCGAAAGCAGCCGCCGCTCATGGTGGCCGGGAAGATCGGCATGGCGGCACACGACCCGGTACCGCGGGCGATGGAGTTCGAACCATTCCATGCGCGCCCGGAAGGCGGGGAGCCGCTCCAGCACGTCCGCCTCCAGGATGCCAACGGCGAACAATGGGATCAGCCCGACCATCGACCGCACCCGGATGCGCTCGGTCGACCCGTCGGGGTTGTGGAGCAGGTCGTAGAAGAAACCGTCCTCCTCGTCCCAAAGGCCGCGCTGATCCAGGGCGACCGCGATGTACGTGAAGTGCTCGAAGAACTTCGTCGCCAGATCCTCGTAGGTGGCGTCGTGGGCAGCCAGCGTCAGCGCCAGCGCCAGCAGCGAGAGCGCGTAGAACGCCATCCAGCCGGTCCCGTCGGCCTGGTCGAGGCGGTAGCCCTCCGGCAGTATCGACCGGTCGAACGGGGCGATGTTGTCCAGGCCGAGGAACCCCCCGGCGAAGACGTTGGTCCCTCCCGGGTCCTTGCGATTGACCCACCAGGTGAAGTTGATCGACAGCTTGTGCAGCATGCGTTCGAGGAAGTCGTAGTCGCGGCTGCCGTCGATCAGCCACACCGCCATGGCGGCGTAGGCCAGGACCGGGGGGTTGGCGTCGCCGAAGTCCCATTCGTAGGCCGGCGTCTGGCCGTTCGGGTGCATGAACCACTCCCGGCACAGCATCAGCAGCTGGCTCTTGGCGAAGGCCGGGTCGAGGTGGGCCAGCGCGATGCACTGCAGTGCCAGGTCCCAGGAGGCGTACCACGGGTACTCCCAGGTGTCCGGCATCGAGATGACGTCGGCGTTGGACAGGTGCCGCCAGGCGTCATTGCGGATCGCCGCCCGCTGCCGCGGCGGGGGCGGGAAAGGCGGGTCGCCCTCCAGCCAGTGGTCGACGTCGTAGTGGTAGAACTGCTTGCCCCACAGCATCCCGGCTGCCGCCTGGCGGAGCACCATGGCCTCTTCAGAGGACAGGCCGCCGGGAGCCCGGGCAGCCAGCTCGGCGCACCAGGCGTCGGCCTCGGCCGCCCGGGTCGCCATCACCCGCTCCCAGCCAGCGCCGAGGAGGTCCGCGGCGCTCTGGTCGCCGCGGGGAGCCAGCCGCAGCCGCAGCTCCGTCGCCTCCCCCGGACCGACCCGGCGCCGGTACCACAACGCCGCCTTGGTCCCGGTCCGGGCGGGGTTGACCGTCGGCGTGCCGTGGACGACGTGGTCATGGATGCCGTCCTTCGGGAACGGGGGCGACTCCTCGGCAGGCGCACCCCAGATCCGCACCCGGTTGGATTCGTTGTCGCAGAACAGCAACACCGGGTCGCCGTCGCCGGCGAGCATCCGGGGGCCGAGCCAGGAGTGCCCGTCGACGTGGACGTTCCCGCCGACCGCCGACAGCACCGCCTTGCGGGTGTCCCGGCCCCAGCCCCAGGTATTGCGGAGCCAGAGCGTCGGGACCAGGTGCAGCTCGGCCGGGCGGTCGCCCACGTTGACTGCCCGGACCGCCAGGCACAGATCCTCCGGGCCGGCCTTGGCGACCTCCAGCGTCACCTCCCAGTAGCCCCCGTCGAAAGCGCCGGTGTCGACCAGCTCGTACTCCGGATCGGCCCTCGTGCGGCGCCGGTTCTCGGCCCGGAGGTCCTCGTACGGGAAGGGCGCCTGCGGGTACAGGTAGCGCCAGCGCATCCAGGAGTGGGTCGGCGTCGAGTCGAGATAGAACCAGTAGTCCTTGGCGTCCTCGGCGTGGTTGCCCTCAGGCCCGGTCAGGCCGAACATGCGCTCCTTCATGATCGGGTCGGCGCCGTTCCACAGGCTGAGCGAAAGGCAGAGGAACTGGCGATCGTCGCAGATCCCGGCCATGCCGTCCTCGTTCCAGCGATAGGTGCGGGAGCGGGCATGCTCGTGGGGGAACCAGGTCCAGGCCGCGCCGTCGGGGCTGTAGTCCTCGCGCACCGTGCCCCAGGCCCGCTCGGAGAGGTACGGTCCCCAGCGGCGCCACGGGACCGGGGGCTCGGCCCCGGCCTCGGCGAGACGGCGCGCTTCGGCCGAGGCCGGCTCGTCGGTGCGACCGCTGCCGGCTGAGGCCATCTACAACGTCTCCCTTGGCGGGGCTACGGCTCCCCGCGTGCGGCCCGATCGTAGCCGACAACCGAAGACCCCCGGGGGTGGCCCCGGGGGTCTTGTCGATCGACGTTGTTTGGGATGTGTCTGCTTTAGCCGCGGGCCCCCACCAACTGGCCGAACCGGGCCGGCTCGGACTTCGGCTTCACTGAGTGGATTCCCAGTGGCGCCCCGAGTGTCGGCATGGCGTCGGGAAGGACGATAACCATCTTCACTTCGGAGGCGTCGTCCAGGGCAGCGTGACGGGCGTCCATACGGAAGATCGTCCGTGGCCGTGCCCGGGTCTGGTCGACCCGCCGAGCAGCAAGCTGCTCGGGCGTCGGGCCGTGATAGACGCGCCCGTTGGCGATGCCGTCCTCCCGGCTTTCGACCGCTATGTGATGGGGGATGATACTTGTCCCTTTCCAGGCGCTGCAGACCGGGTAGCCCCAAGCGCCGCCGTTTCTGCCGTACCCACTGAATGGTCGGTACTCGGCATCGGGGTCCTCGTGCCACGCGGGCCCCGAGATCGCGTGGTGGTGGATTGTTTCCATAAGGTCCCCCTTTCGTCGGCGTCTTAAGGAGTAGGAGCAGAAGATACGCTCGTTCGGGACCCGCAATCAAAGTGAGCGGGCCAGTTGGGGGTTAAGAACCCCTTAGGCTCCAGAAACTGTCAGCCCGCTGGTGGTTGACTGACCGACTTGTACCGGACACTTCAATTGCGTGCTGTCCGACAAAAGCCACACCACTCGCCCGCAGCGGCCGGACGAGGCACGGTCCGCACCCGGGGGTGGCGGACCAGGCTCCAGCTGGACCGGGCCGGCGGGGAGTACGCTCGTGCGACCATGCCGGGCGTCCCGACTGTTGAGCGAGCGCCCGACGCCACGACAGCGGCCGGCACCGCAACAGCGGCCGATCACGCAACAGCGGCCGATCACGCGACAGCGGCCGGCACCAGGCCGGCGTGACGGTCCCGCTGTCCATCCTCGACCTGGCCCCGATCCGGCCGGGCGAGACCGCCGGAGCGAGCTTCGCTGCCAGCGTCGCCATGGCCCAGCTGGCCGAGCGGCTCGGCTACCACC
>DAIQBQ010000333.1:0-3565 GCA_036781065.1 Actinomycetota bacterium | reverse complement strand
CGCCGCCAGCCTGGACGACGTGCGGGCCTTCTTCCGCACCTACTACGCCCCCAACAACGCGGTGCTCTCCATCGTCGGCGACTTCGATCCGGACGAGGCCCGCCGTTGGGCCAACCAGTATTTCGGCCCGATCCCTGCGAACCCCGACATCCCGCCGCCCCCGGACGGGACGGTGCCCGCGAAGATCGGCGCCGAATACCGGGAGGTGGTCCCCGACCGGGTCCCGATGTCCCGCTTTTACTTCGGCTTCCGTGCCCCACCACTGGGCACCCCGGAGTTCGACGCCGTCGCCATGGCCTCAGTGGTGCTTGCCGAGGGCAAGGGCAGCCGCCTCTACTCCCGTCTCGTGCGGGAGACGCAGCTGGCCCAGGACGTGGGCCTCGGCCCGTATGAATGGGTTGGCGGGGCCTCCCTCCTGCTCGGCTGGGCGACGGCAGCGGACGAGGACGAGGTCGAGGCCTTGGAAGCGGCGTTCACGGAGACCGTCGACACACTGGCCGCCGACCCGCCGACCCCCGACGAGATGGCCCGGGCCTGGGCGACCGTGGAGCGGGAGGAGCTCGACGCCCTGCAGCGGGTCGGGGAGCGGGCCGACCGGCTGTCGATGTATGCCGCCCTGTTCGACGACCCCGGGATGATGAACCGCCGCCTCCCGGCCCTCCTCGACGTCACCGCCGAACGGGCGGCCGAGGCGGCCGGCGCCATCCTGACTGCCGACAACCGGGTGGTGCTTCGCTTCGTCCCCTCCGACAGACCCGCCGCCGAGACAGCCGATGCCGACGCAACAAGCGAAGGAACCGCCGGGGCAGCAAGCGAAGGAACAACCGCCGAGGCAACGGACCGGGGGCCGCAGCAGTCTTGAGCCTGCCCGACGCCCCGCGGCCGGCCCCCGGCACGCCCCGTCCCTACCGGTTCCCAGCCGTCACCCGGACGACCCTCGACTCAGGGCTCACCCTGATCGCCTGCCACCTTCCGGGCCGCCGGGTGGGCTCGGCCCGGCTGGTGCTGGAGGCCGGCATCAGCCGGGAAGACCCGGCTCAGGCCGGCGTGGCGACGCTGGCCGCCCGCTCGCTGACCGAGGGTACGGAGAATCATGACGCCGGCCATTTCGCCGCCGCCGCCGAGCGCCTCGGTGCCGACATCGGCGTCGACGCCGGCTGGGATTCGCTCCAGGGCAGCCTTGTGGTCCCGGTGTCCCACTTCGAGCCGGCGCTCGGCCTGCTCGCCGAGGCGATCCTCCGGCCGACCTTCCCGGCCCAGGAGGTCGCCCGACTGCAGAGCGAACGGCTCAACGACATCAAGCAGGAGCGGGCCGACCCCAACCAGCGGGCCCAGCACGCCTTCCTGGAATCGATCTACACGCCGCAGTCGCCCTACCGCCGGCCAGCCGGCGGGTCGGCGGACACTGTGGCCGGCCTCAACACCGCCATGGTCGAGGCGTTCTACCGCTCCCACGCCGGGCCGGCAGGGGCGACCCTCGTCGTCGCCGGGGACCTCGAAGGCCTGCCGATCTCCGGGATCGCCGAGAACCTCTTCGGCAGCTGGGAGAGGCAGGCCCCGGCAGCCACCGTCCCGCAGGTCGCCGAGGCCCTCACCGAGACCACCGTCACCCTGGTCAACCGACCCGGGTCGGTCCAGTCGGCGGTGGTGGTCGGGCATCTCGGTGCCAACCGGCTGATCCCCGACTTCTTCGAGACCACGGTGATGGTCACGATCCTCGGCGGCTTGTTCACCTCCCGGCTCAACCTCAAGCTGCGGGAGGAGAAGGGTTACACCTACGGCGTCCGGGCCTGGTTCGACCTGCGCCGCCAGGCCGGGCCGTTCGGTGTGAGCACCGCGGTCGCCACGCCGGTCACGGTCGACGCCCTGACCGACGCCCTCGCCGAGATCCGCCGGATCCACGACGGCGGGGTCACGGCCGAGGAGTTGGCCTTCGCCAAGGACTACCTCGTCGGCGTCTTCCCGCTGGCCTTCGAGACCCCGGAGGCAATCTCGCAGGCGATCTCCCGGGCGGTCGTGTACGGCCTGCCCGACGACTACTACCAGACCTACCGGCCGAACATGCAGGCGGTAACCGTCGAGGGTGCCAGCGAAGCCGCCGCCCGGCGGATCCGGCCCGACCGGATGGCGATCGTCGTGGTCGGCGACGGCGAGCTGGCCGGCCCGCTCAAGGACGCCGGCTTCGGCCCGGTCACCGTCCTTGAAGACGACAGCCCGGAAGAGGGCGAAGAGTAGCCGGGCCGGGAACCTCTTGCCGGGCGGCTTCATGCAGCCCGGGGCAGCGAAAAGCAGCGAAAGCAGCGAAAGCCGGTACCCGATTACAGCGAAAGCCGGTACCCGACGTTGCGCACCGTCTCGATCACGTGTGCCTCGGTCCCCAGCTTGGCCCGCAGCCTCCGGATGTGGACGTCGACGGTGCGGGTGCCGCCGAAAAAGTCGTAGCCCCACACCTCGCGCAGCAGCGCGCTCCGGGTGCACACCCGCCGCGGCCGGGCGGCGAGGTAGGCCAGCAGCTCGAACTCTTTGAACGTGAGGTCGAGCCGCTCTTGGTTCACCCGGACCTCGAACCGCTCCCGGTCGATGACGATGTGGCCCCGCCGGATGATGTCGGAGGTGTCTGCCTCCACCGGCGAAGCGATCAGCTCGATGCGCGACCGGACCTCCTCGGGGGAGCACTCACCGGCGACGAAGTCGGCCGCCCCGCAGGTCCAATCGAAGCTGGCGAGGTCCGGAGGGCGCAGCACCACCAGGAACGCCGCCTCGGTGTCGCTGCGGAGTTTGTGGATCAGCGCCGCGGCGTCGCCGGGAGCGGGCCGCCCGTCGGTCAGGATTACGTCGGGGCTGCGCCGGGCAACCGACTCCGGGGTCGCCTCGCCGAAGGCCATAGGCTCGGGTGCGGGCCGGATGCCGAGTAACGCCGGGAACGACTCCTCCGGATCTTCCCGCGAGGGTGCCAGCCACAAGAGTCGCACCATTACTGAGAGTGTAAAGGGGCGGGGAACCTCGAAGGTGATACCTGGTCCGTCCGGCATCGGCTGATGCCTGTTCCATCCGGGCGACGGGCGACCGGCGACGGCGCCATGAGCCGCCTCCGCTACTACCGGGACAAGTTCGAGCCCAACCGGGCACGGCCGTTCGCAGGCAGCTGGGCCCACTTCGCCCTGCGGGCCGCCGATGGCACCCGGATCGAGGGAACCCGGCTCGACGCAACCGCGCCGCCCGGTACTCCTGAGCTGGCGATCGTCCTCGCCCACGGCCTGTTCGCCAACCGCCGGCTCCCGAGCCAGATGGAGCTCGCCGAGTCGCTCACCCGGTTCGGATCCGTGTGGACCTTCGACTTCCGTGGCCACGGCAGGTCGGCTGGCACGTGCACCCTCGGGGACCGGGAAGCCCTCGACGTGGCTGCGGTCACCGGCCTCGCCCGCGCCCATTCCGCCGGCCGCCCGGTGGTCACCATCGGCGTGTCCATGGGCGCCGCGGCCACGATCCGCTCCGCGACCGTACTGACGTCCGACTCCTCGTGCACGCCGTCGAGCAGCACCGCGAACTCGTCGCCGCCCAGGCG
>DAIQBQ010000332.1:0-3576 GCA_036781065.1 Actinomycetota bacterium | reverse complement strand
ACCTCGATCCGAAGATCCGCGGTCCGTTTCTCGGACTGGATCCCGCCGGCGCGCTCGAGAATGCGGTGGAGTTCGCAGACACAAACCCGGGCCACCCAGAGCCGGACCTCGCCCGGGGCCACGATCCGCGCGACGCCACCTCGCTCGCGGCGCCGGTGGCGGGCCGCCGGGCCGCCCAAGCTCGATCCGGCGCGTCCCGACGGCGTATGCCTCCGGCGAACCCTCGCCCACCGCCTGCCCCGGTCCAACGAGTACGAATTCTGCTATCCCTTGCCCTCCTCGCCGCACGATGTGGCTGGCACCGGAGGCGCTGGGTAGAGCCGTGGAATTGCTGCACACACCCGCGCGGTGATCGGGCGCGAGCCTTGCGGGGCGGTCAAGTCCGGGCGTCGAATCGGGACAGGATCACTGAAATTTCTCGCCGCGAATCTTTGACTCGGCATGGCTTGTGGGGTTTACTCCAACGAGTGGGTCTTTTTCGCGTTCACATCGGAGGCAAAGAATGAATAAGAGTGACCTCGTTGACCAGATCGCCGCTTCCACCAATGAAGGGAAGACGAAGGTGGCGAGTGTCCTCGACGCGCTGCTCGCTGGCGTGACCGGCGCACTCGCCAAGGGCGATCGGGTGACGATCCCGGGCTTCGGCACCTTCCAGGTACGCAGCCGCCAGGCTCGTACCGGCCGCAACCCGCGCACCGGTGACGCGGTCAAGATTGCCGCCACCACGGTGCCGGTGTTCAAGGCGGGCGCCGGGCTGAAGGAGGCCGTCGCCAGCTCCAAGGGCGGTGCCAAGGGCAAGGCAAAGGCGAAGGCTCCGGCCAAGGCATCGGTGAAGGCTCCGGCCAAGGCAGCTCCCGCCAAGGCGTCGGCGAAGGCAGCTCCCGCCAAGGCCTCGGCCAAGGCAGCGCCGGCGAAGGCAGCGCCGGCCAAGGCCGCACCGAAGGCGAAGGCCAAGGCAGCCCCGGCCAAGGCGTCGGCCAAGGCCAAGGCCGCTCCGGCTAAGGTGCCGGCCAAGGCCAAGGCAGCCCCGGCCAAGGCGTCGGCCAAGGCCGCTCCGGCCAAGGGCGCGGCGAAGAAGTCGTCCCGCAAGGCCTAGAACCCATACGCAGCAACGTCTTTCAGCCAGGTCCCGGCCGTCGGGGCAGCTCAGCGAGTTGACGGCCGGGACCTGCGTCGCGTTGCCGGCCGAGCGGCCACATCTGCCATGGTTCGTGGGTGGCAATCCTGACCGGGGCGACGGCCCTCGCTGCGCTCACCTGGGTCTACCTGGTCCTCTTCCGGGGGTGGTTCTGGCGCACGGACACCCGGCTCCCCGCTGACCCACCCGCACCGGCGACCTGGCCGAGCGTGGCCGTGGTAGTGCCCGCTCGCAACGAGGCGGAGGTGCTCCCGGCCACCCTCCCGGCGTTGCTGGCACAGGACTACCCGGGTCGTTGCCGGGTCGTGCTGGTCGACGACGGGAGCGAGGACGGTACTGCATCGGTCGCTCGTAGCCTGGCCGGCCAGCCGGGGGCAAACGCGCCGCTGAGTGTCTTCGACGCCGGGGCTCGACCGGAGGGCTGGGCCGGGAAGGTATGGGCGCTGGCCCAGGGGGCGGCCGTTCTTACCGACGAGGAATTCCTGCTGGCGATCGACGCCGACATCGTCCACCCGGAGGGTTCGCTGCGCCGCCTCATCGCCACCGCCTGCGCCGCCGACCTCGACGTGGTGTCGCTGATGGTCCGCCTCCGGGTCAGGACCGGGTGGGAGCGGCTGGTGATCCCGGCGTTCGTGTATTTCTTCGCTCAGCTCTACCCGTTCCGGTGGGTGAACCGGAGCGGCTCCCGGACCGCGGCAGCGGCGGGCGGCTGCATCCTCGTCCGCGCCTCGGCCCTGCGGGCGGCGGGCGGCTATCCGGCGATCCGCGGCCAGGTGATCGACGACGTGGCGCTGGCCCGGGCGCTCAAGTCCTCGGGCGCCCGCATCTGGCTGGGCCTGGCCGACGACGTCGCCAGCGTGCGGGCCAACGACCGCCTGGGCGACCTCTGGGACATGGTCGCCCGGACGGCGTTCTGCCAACTCCGCTATTCGGTGCTGCTCCTCGCCGGGACGGTGGTGGGCCTGGCGTTCACCTACCTGCTGCCGGTCGCCGGGCTGGTGGTCGGGCTGGCGACCGGTTCCTGGCTCGTGGCGGCGGCGGGTGCGGTTGCCCTCGCCTTGATGGTGACCAGCTACGCCCCGATGCTTGGCTACTACGGACAGCCGCGAGCCGCCGTCGTCGCGTTACCGTTCACCGCCACGCTCTACCTGGCCATGACCGTGGACTCGGCCCGGCGGCACTGGACGGGGGCCGGTACGAGCTGGCGAGGGCGGCGCTACGCCAGGCTCCGGTAGTGCCGTTACCCGGTCGGTACACCGGGGGACTCGATCAAGCGGGCGTCGGCGGTTACCAGTGTCAACTCGTAGACCACCGCCGTGGCAGCCAGGAAGCGGTCTGCCGGGTCTCGATGAGGGAGCTCCAGGGACAGGGACGCCTCTGCCACCGCGGTGGTCAGGGCAGCTTCCTTGAGTGGAAAGGCGCCGCGGGCGCGGGCCAGCCAGGTCGAGAAGGGGGAGTTCAGCTCAAGCCTGCCTCGTTGCTGGAGAAGCCCTGCCTCCCACACTGAGATAGGGGACAACCAGCAGCGCTCCGGCGCCTCGCTGATCCGGTCCCGGATCGACGCGCCCAGCCGCTCCGACCCGGCCAGGTACCAGAGCCAGATGTGGGTGTCGAGCAGGAGCCCCTCAGCCAAGCGCCTCCCAATCGTCGGCGGCCACCGGGTCGACGATGTCCCCGAGTTCGCGGATCGTTCCCCGCATCGCCCCGAAGGCGCCCTTCGGGCGTGCGGGAGGGGGCGGGATCACTTGGGCCACCGGAACCCCCCGCCGCGTAACCAGAACGGGCTGGCCGGTCCGGCGCACGCGCTCGAGCACACCCAGGCAGGTGGACTTGAACGCCGATATCGAGATCTCCTCCATGCGACCATCGTACTATGGTCAAGGACTATGGTCTAGTCCCAGCTGGCCCCTCCACTCACACTGCTGCGGGGGAACGTGGGAAAGGCGTCATGGTCCTTCACCGTGGGCAGGGCCATGTGAACGCCTCGCGAATTCTTGGTTAGATTTCTTGTACCGCTCTTGACGAGCTGCGTTACCCCGACATAGGGTGCGCCCTGGGAGGCAATTCATCGTATCTACGAAGCCGGGGGTTTGGCCGAGTTAAAACCGAAGCCGGTCTTATGCCCTAGCGGAGGTAAGTGCGCCCGATGACTGCCTATTCCCCCGCGCCCAGCGCCCGAAAGACCCGACTCGTCCTGCACTGGTTCCGATGCTCCCGTCTTGGCATCGACGCCGCGGCCGCCGCGAGTCTGGTGATGTTGGCCAGCTTGCTCGCCTTCCCCCCGCCGCCGGCCAACGCGTGGCCACCCTCCGGCGCGCCCGCCCCGTCCGCGCACCCGCAGGCCGTGCCGGCACTGGTCTCGCCACCGACCATCCCGAGGGCAGCGGACCCGGGGTCGTTCCTCAGCCCCGCCGGCGCCCCGGCTCCTGCGGCGACGG
>DAIQBQ010000331.1:0-3576 GCA_036781065.1 Actinomycetota bacterium | reverse complement strand
CGCCGCCCGTGACGTCATCCGCGGGGTCATCCACGGCCGCTGCGACCGGGGGGACCGGTTGCGGGGTCACCCGTCCCGCAGCAACCGGACACCGAACCGCTGATTCGCCTGCTGTACCTGGACGGCGGCCTGCCCGAGCGGTTAATCGCGACGGTGGTTGCCCACTGGTCGGCCCGGCTGGAGGCCGCCGAGGCGGGCGCTGAGCGCGAGGACCTCGGCTGGGCGCGGCCGGCGCTGACCGCCGCCCTCTACGGCCGGGCCGCCACCGCAGTGCGCGCCTGGCTGCGCAACGACGAGCTCCGGGTGACGGTGACGATGATCGATGGCCAGACGCCGCCGTCGCTGACCCGAACTTCCGAGGGCGTGGCCTTGTCTCTCCCGTTCTCCTGGCTTCCCCGGGTCTGGAGCCCAGGACTGGCGACCGTGCTCGACCGGTTCTGCCTCTCGGCCACGATGGCCACCGAGGGCGGCCGCAACCGCTGGCAGCTCACCACCGTTGGCCCGACCGGAGGTGACGTCGCCCCGGTCACGATCGAGGGCCCGGCCCGCTGAGGCAAACATCTGGCGTGGAGTTATTGACCCGCGCTTTCGTGTCTGAGGCGCCTACTCCTCGATGACCACCACCCGCGCCCAGGAGGGTGCCCTCAACAGTTCCCCGCCCTGGGCCAGCAGGCCCACAACCACCCGCACGCCCGGCGGCGGCTGCTCTGGCCACGGGGTGTAGCCGTCGGTCAGCACGATCACCACCGACGGCCGCGGCTTCAAGGCCGCAGCGGCCTCGATGCCGGCCCCCATGTTGGTCCCTCCCCCGCCCGCCAGCTGGACCTGCCCAGCCTTGCTGACCCGGTTGACTGCCTGGACGCAGGCATCGACGGACAGCACCCGCACCGACCGGCCCGGTAGGCCGGCACGGGTGAGCACCGCCTCGACCTCAGCCAGCGCCCGGGCGAGCAGCCGATCGTGCATCGAAGCCGAGGTGTCGCAGACGATGGCGACCTCGGGGACCGGACGGATCAGCGACGGCAGGATCACCCGCCCCGAGGCCCGCGCCCGGCGGGAGGGCCGCCGGTAGGTGTAGTCGACGCAGCCGGCGACCGCCGCCACCGCGCTCCGGACCTCGGCGGCGAGCAGTTTCCGCCAGTCGACCCGCGAAGGAAGGATCGCCTCGGCCCAGCGCAGCCACCCGGCCGGGACGCTCCCGGGCTGCTGCCCGTCCTGCTGCTGGATCTCGGCCGCCACCGCGGTGCGGATTCCCTCTACCTGGCGATTGGGGATCCCACCGCTGCCTTCCCACCCGCGGCGCTGCCCGTCGGAGCCGGAACCGCAATCCCAGCGCCGTCTCCCGCCGACCCGGCTGTTGTAGTAGGTCTCGGCCAGCCCACCATCGGGGCAGCCGAGGTGCCGAGGCAGATCCGGCGCCGAGCCCGGCACGAGGCCGTCGACGGCCAGGTCGTCGTTGATCTCGGCGTCGGCGCAGCGGGTCCAGCGGTCCGGGCTCCCGCCGCCCTCGGCGGACACCCCGATCGCCTCCGCCCGCTGGCCGTGGTCGCGCAGCAGGTGGCCGGTCAGGTGGATCAGCAGCCGCCCCAGCTCGTCGACCGCCAGGCCGGCGACGACCTCCGGGTCGGCGTAGATCTGCCAATCCTCGCCGACGGCGACGGTCTCGCAGCCCGGCGTCCAGCGCAGCGGTGCAGCAAACAGGGCGCTCGCCAGGTACGGCGCCTTGTGCACCGCCCACAGCCGGGCCGCCGGCAAGATGGCCTTCGGTTCACCCTCCGCCCCGGGCCCCTGGGGCGACGGGAGCAGGTCGTTCACCGGTCGAGGTACAGCCCGGCGTCCCGCAGCAATGGGATGAACACCTTCACCTCGGGCGGGATCGGTACCCCGGCTGGCCGGCACTTCGCCAGCACCCGGGCGGCTGCCGCCGCTACGTCGGGGGCCTTCCCGGCGGCGGCGGCAAACGCCTTCCACCCCCGCTCCCAGCGGCCGTGGGCCGGGTTGGCGACCACCGCCGCCGCAACCGAGGACAGTGCCGCGTAGGCGCGGTCGCCCCGGCTGGGCAGGACGAAGTGCTCCGGGTCGGCCAGGACCGCCTCGGGATCAGGCAGATCGGCCTCGTCGAGCCAGGTCAGGAACTCGACCCCCGCCCCGCTCCCCACGCAGCCGCGGACCAGGAGCGACACCACCAGGTCGTCCGCCTCGGCAGCGCGGGCGGCGGCCAGCAGGCGACCGGCCATGTCCCAGCTCCGCGGGCTCGGCCAGGCCCGGCCAGCCCCGGCGGCGGCGTCGGGGACGACGAGGGCGAGCGGGGGCCGCACCCGGATAAACGAGCCGATCCAGCTGCGCGCCACGCCGATGCGCTGCTCCCATCCCTCCGGCAACGCCGGGAGTGCCGCCGGCGGCCACCCGGCGGAGAAGCCGTCGGCCATCGCCTTGGCGTCGACCGGCCAGTCCAGGTGGCAGAAGCGGTTTGCGAGCGGGGGCGACAGGTCCCAGCCGTCGGCCGCCTGCTCGGGCGGGTTGGCGGCGGCGACGACGGCGATCGTCGGGGGAAGGGTCAGGTCGCCGACGGTCCGCTCGAGGACCACCCGCAACAGGGCCGCCTGCACCGCCGGAGGGGCGGTCGAGATCTCGTCGAAGAACACGATGCCCCGGCCCTCGCCGGCCAGGCGGATCGCCCACCGGGGCGGGGCGAAGTCGACGTGGGCGATGCTCCCGTTGGCCGCACCGTCGGACACCACCGGCAGGCCTGCGAAGTCCGATGGCTCCCGGATCGAGGCGATCACGGTTTCGCACGGCAGCCCGGCACCGCTGGCCATCGACCGGATCACTGTCGTCTTCCCGGTCCCGGGCGCGCCCCACAGCAGGACCGGGACCTGGGCGGCGATCGCCATCCCCAGCGCCTCTACCGCAACGGCTTGGTTGTCCATGGCTCCAGTGTGCCTTGCCCGCACCGGACTCCGCGGCAAGGAGGGCCCTTGAGCTATCTGGCCAGGCGAGTAAGAGTGGGAGTTGGATCGCGCCTTGAGGAGGGATGCCAGTGGCGACAACGAAACAGAAGGGGGAGGCGGCGGCGACCAACGGTAGCCCCAGGCGCTTCCCGAGGGACATCTACGAGAAGGACCTCTACCGCCTCCAGGCGGAGCTGGTAAAGGTCCAGGAGTGGGTGCGGGCGGACAAACAGCGCCTGGTCGTGATCTTCGAGGGCCGCGACGCCGCCGGCAAGGGGAGCACGATCAAGCGGGTGACCGAGTACCTCAACCCCCGGGTCGCCCGCATCGCCGCCCTGCCGGTCCCGACCGAGCGGGAGCGCACCGAGTGGTACTTCCAGCGCTACATCGAGCACCTCCCGGCCGGCGGCGAGATCGTGCTGTTCGACCGCAGCTGGTACAACCGGGCCGGGGTCGAGCACGTCCTCGGCTACTGCACCCCCGACGAGTACCGGCGGTTCCTGCACCAATGCCCGATCTTCGAGCGGCTGCTGGTTGAGGACGGCATCCTGCTGCGCAAGTACTGGTTCTCGGTGGGCGACGAGGAGCAGGAGCGGCGGTTCAAGGACCGGCTGGAGGACCCGAT
>DAIQBQ010000330.1:0-3579 GCA_036781065.1 Actinomycetota bacterium | reverse complement strand
GCCGCCCCCCGGGGTGGCCGCCCCGCCGCCCCCCGGGGTTGCCGGCTGGTCCGCGTCGGCGTTCCCAGCCCCTTCGGCGTCGGCTGCTTCGCCCTCGAGCCGCGCGATCTCATCGAGCGTGCGCCACAGCCGGTCGTCGACAGCGACCATGTACCCGCCGCTCTTGACCCCGCGCTGCCGCGACAGGATCAACATACGTAAGTCGCTTGAAAACCCGATCAGATAGAGCTTTTGCAAGAGCGCCCCCGTCGGAACGAAGCCTAATCAAACGCCTGATTCTTCGCGCTTTCAAGCATCGCATCCTGACAGGGTTCGACGTCGAGCGCCCGCAAGCACCTTGGTCACCCCACACGGCGCTTGAACCGTAGCGGGGGCGTCAAACCGGCCTCCTGCAACGTCGAGACCGCCCGCTCCTCCTCGGGGTCCAGCACGATGGGACCCTCGCGGGGAGCCAACAGGGCCATCACAAAACAGTCGTCACAGTGGTCGGTTTTGTGCATCTCACAGGTCTGGCAGTCGATGATCATGACTCCTCCCTCCGTCCGGAAAAACCGTATCGAATGGCAGCCGCACGCTGCCGTCGCGGCGGCACCTGGATCCCCAGCTCCCTGTAGAGCGAGCCGGCCTCCGGCTCGCACAACCCGTCGTGGTAGCCACGCAGGTAGGCCATCCGCAGGAACCAGCCGATCTGGGTGGCGAGCTCGCCGGGCTCGAAGTCGGCGCTGAACAGGCATGCCCAGACCTCCGCCAACCGGGGGTCGATGGCCGTCGCCAGCTTGACCCCGGATTCCTCGACGCCCGGTTCCTCCGCCCCGAACTCCCCGTCCATGTCGCCTCCCCTGCCACCACGTGGTGCTCCGTGTGCGACCCGGGACCGGTACCCGGACCAACTGCACCACCGACGATACGGAGGGGGTACGACAAAAAACGGCCTGTTTTGGGCCGGCGCGGAAAAAACTTCGGGAAACCGGCCCCCGGGGGCCGCTCCGGGACGGGGCCGGCCGTCCTCGTGGACGGTCAGTTCATCGAGAGCAGGATGCCGAGCTTCTTGAACTGGCTGAGAAATTCGTCCCGGCTCTGGCCGACCAGGCCCGCCAACTTGTCGAGGTCACGGCTCCGTACGAAGACCAGCGTGTCACTGCCGCCCCGCTGCACCTGGATGTACTGCAGATACTCCATCAGCGGCTTGTAGTTGGCTTCCTTCAAGGTGGCCAGGCGCTCAACGTCGAAGCCCAGCCGCGACGGGGTGCCGTCGAGCAGCGCCTGCAACGCCTGGGGGTCGGCGCTCGCCCGCCGCTCGGCGGCCGGGCCGTGCCCGTTGCCAGGCCGGGCCGCCTGACCCTCGACCGCGAACCCGCCCTGAGCTCCCGGCGGGCCGCCTTGGCCCCCCTGCGGCCGGCTCCTGCGGCGTGCCACCACCGCGGACACCACGAGGCTCAACGCCGTCAGGACAAGGGCGGCCAGCAATTTCCTGCCTGACCGGCCAGCCCCGTGCGGGCGGCCCCGCCCCCGCCGCGGCACCGTCTCCATGTCACGACGGTACCACTCGGCGTGGCCTCCGGGCGGCGCCGGAAACTCGCCGGCTTTCACGCCGCTGCCTGTGGCCGCCGCGCGGGCAACTGTCCTGATTCCAGGCGGATTCCACCCACAAAACAGGACAGCCGCCGCGTGGCCGACCGCCACTGACGTGACCTGCTGCCTGCGGCCGCCGGGCGGCCAGCGACCGCCAGCGACCGCTGTCCGGCGACAGCCGCGGCGCGTGCCGGACAAACGGCCTCAGGGCCTCGTAGACTTTCCCGGGCGACCAGCCGGCGAGCGTGCAGAACGGAGAGCGGGTACATGGGCACGGCCATCGCGGACCTTCTCGTGATCCACGTCCCGGCGGGCGGGCGGGTGCTGGTCGCCAGCGACCTCCACCTCGGCGGGCAGGGGTCACACAAGCCGCTGGAGGAGCTGACCGCCACCATCGAGCGGGCTTCCGGGCAGGGCGTGCTGATCCTGAACGGCGACATCCTCGAGCTTGCCACCGGCAAGGCCCCCGACGTCCGCACGATCCTCGACGCCGAAGGCCGGTTCAGCGCCGCCGTCAGGGAGTTCGCCGCCGGGGAGGGCCGCCGGGTGGTCTACGTGCTCGGCAACCACGACTCCCGCCTTGCCTGGGACACCGCCGGAGCGGCGGCGGTCAGCGAGGCCTTCTGCTGTGACCTGGCGCTCGCCTTGGAGGTGCAGATCGACACCGGCGCCGGCGTGCGCCGGGTCCAGGTCGAGCATGGCCACCGGCTCGACCCGGCAAACGCCTACACCGACCCCCGGGACCCGCTCGACGTTCCCCTGGGCATCCTCGTCGCCCGGCAGCTGACGCCGTCCCGGGAGAAGTACAACATCTTCGAAGACGTCGACGGCCTGGCCGACGCCCTCGCCTTCCCGCGCTTCGTCGCCTCCCGGCTGGCGTACCGCCGGTTCGCCCGGCACCTCAAGTGGCTGCTCCTGCCCCTGCTGGTGGCGGTCGTCCTCAAGCTGCCGCTGACGCTGACCCTGCTCTCGAAGATCCACGTCGGCCATCGCATCGCCCAGTGGCCGGACCGGTTCCTGTTCATCTTCGGGCTGGTCGTCGCCGACTTCGTGCTCATCGGGGCGGCGATCGCGCTGGCTGCCTATACCGTGTGGGAGGCGGTGGCCCACGCCGCCCTCAACCCGAGGCGGGGCCGCAATGAGGCGGCCAGGCTGGACGCGCTGGCCCGGGTCCGCGAGGGCTACGCCGGGATGATCACCGGCCACACCCACTCCGCCGAGCTCGGCCCCATCGGCGACGGCTTCTACGCCAACACCGGCTGCTGCGCCGAGGTACTCGACGAGTCCCGCGCTCGGCTCGGCCCGCTGCCGGTCTTCCGGCCGGTCCGGGAGACCTGCTGGATCGAGCTCGAGGCTGGGGCCGACCTGCACGCCCGGCTGATCCGCGGCCGGCAGCCGATGCCGGCCGGGTCGACCCTGGAGCGGCTGATGGTCCGCTCGGAGCGTTCCGACCCGCGCCCGCGGGTGGTCGCCTCGCTGCCCGGCGGCGAGGCCTGGCCCCCTCCGCTGCACCAGGTCGGCCACCAACGGTCGGTCCGCGCCCGGGCGGCCACGGCGATCGCCCTCGTGGGCATGCTCAACCTGATCTCGGCGGTCGTGCCGCCCGTGTACACCCGGCTGCGCTGGTTGCGCACCCTGGTGCCGCTGGCCGTCCCAGAGGCGGCGGCGGCGCTGGTCGCCCTCGCCGGGCTCGGCCTGCTGTTCGTATCGGTCGGCGTGCGCCGCGGCGGACGCCGGGCGTGGGCGACCGCGCTGATCCTGCTCGGCGGCTCGGCGTTCCTGCACCTGGCCAAGGGGGTCGAGATCTACGGTGCGCTGATCGCGCTGCTCGTCGCCGCCTACCTCGGGACACAGCAGGCGTCCTTCCGCGGCGGCGCCGCCCGCGGCGGTGTCTCAACGGCGCTGCGCACCGCCGTCGTCGGCCTGGTGGCGGTGATCGCCGCCGGCACGACGGCGGTCGAGTTCCTCACCCGTCCCCGGCTCGGCATGCCCACCGCCCTCGGCGCG
>DAIQBQ010000329.1:0-3581 GCA_036781065.1 Actinomycetota bacterium | reverse complement strand
CCGGCATGGTCTCGACCGGTCCGTGGCAATCCTGGCACTTGATGCCGGCCTTCATGGGCGTGGCGATGCCCACCGAGGGGAACAGGTCCGGCAGCGCGGTGTCGATCGGCAGCTGGCAGGAGTCGCGCACCGGGTACCTCTTGATGTTCGTCTGCACGATGCCCAGTGTCGCGCCGTCGCCGGGCTGCGGGCGCCCAGGCAGCTGCCGGCCAAACCGGTCCCGGTCATTGCTTTTCACGGCCTGGAGGACCCATTCAACCCGTACGCCGGGCGGGGATCGGACCACTGGTACGAGAGCGTGCCCGAGGCAGCGGGGGCCTGGGCGACCGCCAACAAGGTCGGCGGCGAGCTGGAGGAGGTCGAGCTGAGCCCGACGCTGAAGATGATCGGCTACGGCGAAGGCTCGGCCGCCGAGGTCATGCTGTGGGTGTTCGCCAAGGCTGGTCACACGTGGCCGGGGAGCCATCCCGGCCGGGTGCTCCGGCTGCTGCTCGGGCGGACCAGCCCCGAGCTCGACGCCACCGGGGAGATCTGGGCTTTCTATCGCCGCCATCTGGCGATGCGTGCCTAGGACCGGCGAAGCTCGCAGAGAATCCTTCCACACGACCCCAGGTCGCGGGTAGGATCACTCCACGGCTCCGTCCAACGGCAGCGGAACGGGGCACCTCCGGAGTAGCCCACCAACCCAAGGAGTGAACTCATGCGCCGACCCTCCCTCCTCCGCCGGCCCCTCCGCACCGTCGCCGAGGTGGTCGCCGTCGGTCTGCTCGCGGCTCAGGGGGTCCTGTTTGCCGGGGCCGTCCCGGCCGGCGCCGGGGTCTCGGTCACGGTCACGCCACGGGCGGCGATGACGGCTGGGCCGACGATCAACGAGTATCGCCCGCCGGGGATCTCGGCCACCGCGTCGAGTGACGACATCGGCATCACCACCGGACCGGACGGCAACCTGTGGTTCACCGATTCCGGCGCAAGTCTCATCGGCACCATCACGACCAGCGGCTCCGGCCTCAGGGAGTTCCCCACGACCTCGCCGGACGCCACGCCGGATGACATCGTCTCCGCCGGCGGGAGACTGTGGTTCACCGAGTTCTCGGTGAGCGCCAGCCAGGTGGGTGAGGTCACCACCGGCGGCACGATGAACGAGTTCGGCATCTCCCTTCCCGGCGCCGCCCCGAGCACGATCGTGGTGGGTCCGGACGGCAACCTGTGGTTCACCGACTTCCTCAACGGGTCGATCGGTACGCTGAGCCCCAACGCCACGCCGGGGACCCTGGCCACCACCCACAAGATCGACGTGCCGACGCTCAACCCCACCGACATCACCGTCGGCCCGGACCACAACCTGTGGTTCACCGAGAGCGGGGCCGGCGGCGGCAAGATCGGCGTCATGACCTCCGCCGGCACGCAGATCCACGACTACCCCGCAGTCAGCGGCTCCGGAGCGGGCATCGCGGGCATCGTCACCGGCCCCGACGGCAATATCTGGTACACGGAGCAGAACGCCGGCAAGATCGGCAAGATGAACCCGTCCACCGGGACGTTCACCGAGTACCCGGTCGGCGGCAACGCAGCGCCCTCCGCGATCGTGTCGACCGGCGGGAACCTGTGGTTCGTCGACCAGGGCAACAACGCCATCGGGGAGATCACCCCCGGCGGCGCGGTCACCGAATTCGCCGTGCCCACCGCGCACGCCTTCTCGCCCAACGTCTCGCCGGTCGGGCTGACCGTCGGCCCTGACGGCAACCTGTGGTTCACCGAGCAGGACACCGCCTCGGCCGTCGCCCAGCTGGTCCTCTCGACCGTCGGCTCCGGCGGCGGTGGCGGCAACAACGGCGGCGGCGGCGGTGGCGGCTGCTCCGGCGGGGGTCCTCTCGGGGGTCTGCTCGGCCTGATCCAGTCGTTGCTGCGCCTGCTCGGCCTGGGCGGCGGTTGCTGACGGCGCGGCGTTGCTGACGGTAGGGCTGAGCTTGCTGACGGTAGGGCTGAGCTTGCTGACGGGATGCCCGCGGCGGGTGCCGCGGCCATGAGCCCGGCGACGATCTCGGCGGTCCTGATCCTGGGCGACGACGCCTACCTGGTCTCCGAGGCGCTGGCCAAGGCGCTCTCGGGCATCGACCCGCTGTCGGTCGAGGAGTTGAACGGCGCCGAGGACGGCGACCGGGTGCTCAGCGCGCTCGAGTCGACATCGCTGTTCGGTGGCCGGCGGGCCGTCGTCGTGCGCTCTGTCGACGAGAGCGGTGCCGACCTGCCGCGGCGCCTCGCCGCCTACCTGAAGGACCCGAACCCTGACTGCCTGCTGATCCTTACGTCGGCCAAGCCGCTGGCGGCGCTGGCCGAGGCGGTCCGCAAGGCCGGCCACGTCGTCGAGGCGGCCAAGGGCCGCCGCCAGGATGTCTTCATGTGGCTCCGGGACAAATCCCGGGAACGTGGGCTCCGGCTGACCGGCGACGCCCCGAACGCCCTGCTGGAATCGGTGGGGGAGGAGCGGATGGCGCTTGCGCAGGCACTGGAGGAGCTGTCGCTGGCCCTCGGCCCGAACGCCAACGTCACCCGGGAAGCCGTTGCGCGGCAGTTCCGGGGGCGGACCCAGTCCAACGCCTTCGCCTTCCTCGACGCGGTCACGACCGGCCAGACCGGTACCGCGCTGGTCGCGATGCGGCAGCTTGTCGACCACGGGGAGGCGCCGCAGGCGCTCCTCGGGATGTTGACCCGGCAGCTGCGGCTGATGATCGAAGTGGGCAACGGCCCCCCGGCGAAGGTCGCCAAGGCGTTGGGCCTCCACCCGTTCCGCGCCGAGAAGCTGGTCAAGTTCGCCGCCGGCTACTCACCCCCGGCGCTGGCGCTGGCCTTCCGCGAGGTGGCGGACGCCGACCGCCGGCTGAAGGCCGGCGAGGAGAGCGACGAGCTGGCGCTGGAGCGGGCGGTGATCGCGGTCAGCGGCCTGCGGCGACCGGTCGGGGCCACCTCGGGGCGCGCTACAGGGCTGCGTTGACCCGCTTCGCCAGCGACGACTTGCGGTTCGCCGCGCTGTTGGCGTGGATCACGCCTTTGGATGCGGCGACGTCGATCTCGCGGCTCGCCTTGCGCAGGGCGGCCTGAGCCTCGTCGAGGTCGCCGGCGTCGAGCGCGGTCTGGACCCGCTTGCTGTAGGTGTGCAGGGCGCTGCGCACGCTGCGGTTCGCCTGCCGGCGCTCCTCGTTGGTGCGGTTGCGCTTGATCTGGGACCGGATGTTGGCCATGACTGGGCTTGACTCCTGAACGGTGGAGGAACGGAAGCGAGTGTAACAGAGCGGGTCGGCCAGCCTGGTCGGGTACCGTGGGTCCGATGAAAGACCGATCGCTGGTGCGCGCCTTCAGCCTGATCGCCCACGTCGACCACGGCAAGTCGACGCTGGCCGACCGCATCCTCCAGATCTGCCACGCCGTTCCCGACCGGGAGATGCGGGAGCAGTACCTGGACCGGATGGACATCGAGCGGGAGCGGGGGATCACGATCAAGGCCCAGGCGATCCGGCTGAACTACCCCTCCGAGGACGGCAAGACCTACGAGCTCAACCTGATCGACACGCCCGGCCACGTCG
>DAIQBQ010000328.1:0-3605 GCA_036781065.1 Actinomycetota bacterium | reverse complement strand
GCGGGCGGCCCGGACGAGCCGCTTCCCGAATGGCGGCCGGTCACGATCTCCCACCCGGCCTGGTTCGGCGAGATCCGGACCCGGAGTGACAGCCTTCTGGGCCGCTGCTTCCTCGATCCGTCCACCGATGGGGAGACCTGGGGGCGCGCTTACCTGCTCTCCCTGGCCCAGCTGCGCTGGATTGCCCAGGAGGAAAACCGGGGCCGGGAGGTCACGCTCACCGCGGAGCAGCTCCGAGGGGCGGGCGGGGAGGTTGTCGCCGGCCAGGCCTACGGGTGGCTCAACCAGCTCCCGGCCCTGGGCGACGGGCTGCCGGTGGTGACCCTCACCAGCAGGCCCGGCACGGTGCGGCCGCAACGCCTGCCCGAAGACGCCTACCTCGAAGCCATGCGGGAAGGGCTCCGCGAGACCTACCCCGAGCTGGGCGAGGAGCAGATCTCGTGCTACCTCGAGGCGGTGGGCGGCCAGCCGGCGCCGGGGCGGCAACCCGCAGCGCCCTGACCTGACCGTACGTTTCCGGGGTTCCGGCGCCGGCTCCTGGCTGCCCAGGTCAGCCGGCACATTCGCGCCCGGCGGGCGTCGTGCCCTATCCGCCGGTACGTTCAGGCTGGGTCCCCAATCCGGCGGCGATCTCCGCGAGGGCGGCGTCGACCTCCTCCGGAGTGATCTCCCGGGAGTCCAGCGAGCCGTCCGCCAGGTAGCAATAGGTGACCTTCAACGGGCCGGGGGGCGCCACCCCGAGCTTGCGCAGGGCGGCGGCGTAGATCGCCAGCTGGTCTACCCCCGCATCCTCAACCCGCCGGCCCGTCTTGAAGTCGACGACCTCCAGGCCCCCGCCGCCGGTCTCGTAGACCGCGTCGATCCGCCCGCGCACCACCCGGCCGCCCACCTTGAGCGTGAACGGCAGCTCGGCCATCGGCATCCCGTTGTCCAGCCGGGCGAGGGTCCGATCGGCGAAGCCCATGGCCGCGAAGCGCTCCTTCATCCCTCCGATGCGGGCCGCTTCGAACGGCACCGAGGGGTCGTCGAGCGCCTCCTCGTCGGCGAGGCCGGTCAGGCCGCGAGCCTGCTCCTCGATCCACCGGTGTACCTCCACCCCGAGCCGGGCGGCGCCGGAGGGGCGGCGGGGCGGCGGGCGGAGCAGGTCCTCCTCCTTCACCCGCTTCGCCAGCAGCCCGGCGAGCTGGGTGGCCGATACCGACGGCAAGCCGGGAGCAGCAGCGGGCCCCCGGCCGGCGTCCCGGGCGAGGGCGGTGGCGACGGTGCGGTGCTCGGCCAGCAGCAACCCGGCCCGCTCACGAGCTGCCGGGTCCAGCCGGTCGAGGAACGACGCCGGGGTGACCTCCCCGGCCAGCAGGGCGTCGAGCGCCGCCGGGTAGCCAGCCGGGAACAGGTCGCCGATCCGGAGCCGGTGCGGCGGGTCGGGGGGCCACACCGCCAGCTCGGCCATCCGCTCCAGCAGCGGGCTCTCCTCGGGCATGGGGTCGGGCGGCAGCACCTCGGTCTCGGGATCGGTGGCCACCTCCTCGAAGAACACCGACGGCCCCCGCGGCTTTGCTTGCCGCTGGTACCACCAGGCAGCGGTGACGTACAGCCGCTGCCGGGCCCGGGTGAGGGCGACGTAGAACAGCCGGCGCTCGTCCTCGACCGCCCGCTCCTTCAGCTCCTTCAGCAGCTCCGCCTTCTTGCGCGGCCGCCCGTCGGGCAGCCACGGGTTGGGCAGGTGCTCGGCGTCCTCCCGCACCGAGTGCGGCAGCTGGCCGTAGGAGGTCATCGGGTTGGAGGTCCGCTCGTCGGGGAAGATCGAGTCGACCCGCTCCCCCTTGTCATTCATCCGGGCGGCGACGCCGGGCACGAACACCACGTTGAACTCCAGCCCCTTGGCCTGGTGGACGGTCATCAGCTTCACCGAGTCGACCGCGCTCGGCGCCCCGACCTCCAGCGTCTCCTCGACTTCCTCGGCGGCGTCGAGGTAGGCCAGGAAGGCCGGCAGCGACGGGTCGCCGGAGACCGGGGCAAACCCAGCGACCACCCCCAGGAACCCGGTGATGTTCACCAGAGCGCCCGACCCGAGCGTCTCCAGTGCCTCGGCGATCCCGGCCTCGCGGATCACTGCCTGGACCAGGTCGGCGAGCGGTTCGCCGCTGCCCGAGCGGAGCCTGGTGATCTCGCGCCGCGCCCGCTGCAACCGGGACACCGCCTCCGGGCCGAGCCGAAGGGCGCCGGTCTCCGGGTCCGGCTGGGCGATCTCCTCCAGGTGGTCGAGGGCCTCCCACAGCGAGTAGGCGACCTCGTCCGGCTCGACCTCGGCCCGCGCCGCTGCACCGTTGCCTGCCGGAGCCCCGTCCTCACCGGCCCCCTCCAGCTGCTTGCGGCGGCCCTCGGCCAGCTCATGGGTCCGTCGGGCCGCCCACCGGGCGAGCAGCGCCAGGTCCCGGTAGTGGATCCGGAACCGGGGGCCGAGCAGGATCCTGGCCAGCCAGCGATTGGCCGACGGCCCGGGATCGGCGATCGCCCGCAGCCAGGCCACCGCGTCCATCACCTCCGGGACCTCCAGCAGCCCGGCCAGCCCGACGACGTCGACCGGGATCCCCCGGCTCCGCAGGGCGTCGTGGATCGCGCGGATGTGTGCCTTCCGCCTGACCAGGATGGCGAACTCCGACCAGGCCTCCCCGGCATCGTGCAGGCGCTCGACCTCGGTGGCGATGAACGCCGCCTCCTGCTCCTGATCGGCACACAGCTTGACCCCGACCCACCCCTCGCCGTTGTCCGGGAACGGGCGCAGCGATTGGCCCGGGCGCCGCTCCGCCGGGACGCGGTCGATCACCCGGTTGGCGACGGCGAGTATCTTCCTGCCGCTGCGGAAGTTCTCCGACAGCGACAGGTACTCGTGCGGCTCGGACCCTGCCCGCAGGAAGTGCCTGGTCGGGAAGTCGATCAAGTTGAACAGCGTCGAGCCCCGCCACTGGAAGATGTTCTGCCGGGCGTCGCCGACGGCGGTGACGTTGTGCCCGGTTGGCGCCAGCAGCTGGATCAACCGGCGCTGGGCGACATTGGTGTCCTGGTACTCGTCGAGCAGGATCGCCGGGTAGCGCTCGCGCAGGTCGGCGGCGACCACCGGGTGCTGTTCCAGGATCTCGACCGCCCGGGTGACCTGGTCGCCGAAGTCGATCCTGCGGGCGCGCACCTTGGCGTCGGTGTAGGCCCGCACCACCCGGGCCAACTCGATCCGCCGCCGGGAGCAGACCACGACCTCGTCGGGGAACTGCCCGGCGTCGGCCAGGATGCGCTGGTCCTCCTCGATCACCGCCTCCGGCGTGACCAGGTGGTTGCCGAGTGAGTCGGCCAGCCCGAGCACACTGCGGCAGATCGACGACGGCGACCGGGAGTCGATGGCGTCGAACGGCGGCAGGTCGTCGAAGCACGACAGCAGCAGCTGCCAACGCTGAGCCTCGGAGAGCAGGCCGACCTCGGGGTCGATCCCGATCCGGACTCCGTGCTCCCGGAGGAGGCTGTCGGCGTAGGCATGGTAGGTGGCGATGTGCGGATGCTCGGTGGGGGGCGGGTCGAGCTGCTCGAACGCCTGGCGCACCCGTTCCTCCAGC
>DAIQBQ010000327.1:0-3608 GCA_036781065.1 Actinomycetota bacterium | reverse complement strand
GGCGAGCTGGACGGCCGCGGCGTCGCGGGGCAGCGTCGGCGCGTCTTTGAGCGCGTTGGTCACCGCTCGGCTGATCGGGCCAGCGGATGGCATGACCGGCCTCCCTGGTTTGCGATTGAATGGCCGGGGCGCGCTCTTGCCTTCGAATCGTAACGCGAGAGGCGTGTTAGCCTTCGAATCGTGAAGTGGCGCGGGTTGCTGCGGCTGGGGCGGGCCGACACGCCGCCCGCCGCCATGACCCGCCAACGGCCGTCCGCGCAGTTCTCGGTGACCGTGCCTCCGGAGATGTTGGAGGCGATGACCGGCGGCGGGGCGATCGCACCCCGGGTCTCCCGCGACGAGGCGTTGCAGGTGCCGGCGGTGCTGCGCGCCCGGAACATCATCTGCGGGGCGCTGTCTACGCTGCCGATCCGCGTACACGGCCCCGACCGGCGACTCGTCACCGACGTGACCTACCTGCCGAGCGGCAACATCGACCCGAACATCGCGAACAGCGCGGTGAAGGCGCAGATCTACGAAGACCTGTTCTTCGAGTCCATCGCCTGGCTGAAGGTCACGAAGTTCGGGTGGCACGGCTACCCGGTCGAGGCCCGGCATGTCCCGGTTGGCAGCGTGCACGTGGCGCCGGCCGGCGGGCTGATGCCGGCGCAGATCAGCCCGGACCAGCCGTTCCCCGTGGATGGCCAGGTCTACATCGACGGCGTCCCGGTCCCCGACGAAGAGGTCATCCGGTTCGACTCGCCGAACCCGCCGCTGCTACGTCACGCTGCCCGGGCGATCCGCACCTGCCTGAAGCTGGAGCGAGCCGCGGCCCTGTACTCCGACGACCCGTTGCCGCTCGGGTATTTCGCGCCGAAGGGCGATGTCGAGCCGCCCACCTCGGAGCAGGTCGAGGAGATCCTCGACGAGTGGGAGGAAGCCCGATCCAGGCGGGCGTGGGGCTACGTCAACGGGGCGCTCGAAGCGAAAACGTTGCAGTGGAACCCCGAGCAGCTCCAGCTCGCCGCGCAGCGGCAGCACGCAGTGCTGGAGATCGCCCGGGCGACGGGGCTGGACGCCGAAGACCTTCAGGTGTCGGTCACCAGCCGCACGTACGCCAATCAGGAACAACGGTGGCAGGCGCTGATCAACACGACGCTCGGCCCGTACGTGACGGCGATCCAGGAACGGCTGTCCATGCGGGACGTGCTGCCCCGCGGCTACGAGGCCCGGATCGACTTCGGGGCGTTCCTGCGGGGCGACACGAAGACCCGCATGGAGACGTACAAGGTCGGCCGGGAGGTCGGCGCGTACGACGACGAGCGGATCGCGGACCTCGAGGACATTCCCGTCGCCAGCGTCCGTAACGCCCGCAAGCCGCAGACCACGCCGGCCACGCCGGCACCGCCGGAGTCGACGCCTTCCGGCACCAGCCAGGAACGCAGGGAGGATCGCGTGGGACGCGAGACCGTCAACTTCGACTCCGGCGAGTCGGTCACGGTGCAGTTCGAGGCACCGGACGTTCAGGACTTCCAGGTCGACGCGCAGCGGCGCACCATCACCGGTCTGCTGCTGCCCTGGGGGAAGGTGGCGAACAACGGGTTCGCCAAGTGGCGGTTCACGGAGGGCAGCGTCAGCTGGTCCGCCGTCAACCGCGTCAAGCTCAATCTCCACCACGACAGCACCGAGCTGGTCGGCGTTGCCACTCGCCTTCAGTCCGCCACGCGCGGGCTCATGGGGACTTTCAAGGTCGGCCGTGGTCCTGAGGGAGATCGAGCACTGGAGAAGGCCGAGGACGGCATCCTCGACGGCTTCTCGGTCGAGGTCGACTTCGACAGCTTCGACTCGTGGCAGCCGGATCCGACCGATGAGTCGGTGCGCCTGGTTCGTCAGGCGAATCTCCGCGGCGTTGCCCTGACGGGTACCCCCGCTTTCGACGACGCCCGGCTGACGAGCGTCAAGGCCAGCAGGAATCAGAAGGGAACCCACATGCCCACCAATCAGGGCACGGGCCAGCCGGACGCCGCGAACTTCGACTTCGACGGGTACATGTCTGGCCTCGCCGACAAGATCACCGAGTCGCACAAGAGCCTCACCACGCAGCTGTCCGAGTCGATCGGCGAGTCCATCTCCGCCGGTGTGAAGGCGGCGCTGGAGAACATCTCCGCCCCGCAGGACGGCCCGCAGCCCGTCCGCGCAGCCCGGTACGCCGTCACCCGCGAGGCGCCCGTCTACACCCTCGACGGTTCCGGCGACTCGATCGTCCGTGACGCCTGGTACTCGGCGCGGGAGCACGACCACGAGGCGACGGAGCGGCTGCGCAAGTTCCGGCTCCAGTCGGAGGACGTGGCGAAGCTGGCCCGCCAGGCGCTGCGCTTCCACCAGGTGCCCGGCCTGCCGCAGCAGTTCGCCACGGTCACCACCGGCACCGCCAGCCAGGTGATCCCGCCCGGCTACCGGCCGGACCTGTTCGTGCCGATGCTGGCGCAGGGACGGCCGCTGACCAACGCCCTGTCGCAGGGCACCATCGCCAACGCGACGCCGTTCGTGGTGCCGGTGTTCGGGTCGGTGACCGGCGGGACCGCCGACCACGTCGAGGGCGTGAACCCGACCGACGGGTCGCTGAGCTTCACCACGAAGACCGTCACCCCCGGTGCGATCTCCGGAAAGCTCATCCTCACCCGCGAGATCGTCGACTCGTCGAACCCGGCGATCGACCAGATCGCGCTGAACGCGATGCGCGAGTCGTACGCCCGGCAGACCGAGGCCAAGGTGTACACGCTGCTCAACGGCGCCAACGGTGCCGGCGGCGTCATCACCGGCGACAACGTCCCCTCCGGGGCGCAGGCCTCCACCGTCGCCACGGCGAGCCTGCCGATGCACATCCGCGGGCGGCTGGCGAAGTACCCGTTCCAGCGGTTCGGGGCGCCGAACATCGCGCTGATGGGGCAGAACGCCACCACGCAGCTCGCCACGGCGACCGGCACCGACGGCCGGCCGATGTTCCCGTCCGTGGGAGCGACCAACGCCGCGGGTGTCGGCAACGCGGTCACGCAGGGCTGGTTCATCGACGGGCTGGCGTTCGTGCCGGCGTGGGCGATGACCGGCACCGCCGCCGGGGACTCGCAGATCCTGATGCTCAACTCGCTGGACGCGTGGGCGTGGGAGTCGCCGCTGCTCACCTTCCGGTTCGAGGAGAAGTCGGGTCCGGCGCTGATCGAGTTGGCGCTGTTCGGCTACTTCGCCACCCACGTGCTGCGGCCGGTGGGTGTGTCCGGCATCCGGATCACGCCGTGACCGACAAGGCGGGAGCGCGGCCCTCCGAACCGGCCAAGCCGGCGAAGAGGGCCGCGCCCCGGCAAGAGAAGACGGCAGAGCCCGTCGCCCGTGCCGGCGGCTACGTCGACCGGGGCGACGGCAACGGCTGGGTCCTCGAAGAGGGGGAGAGCTGACGTGCAGCACCTCGAAGGCCGGCACCCGGCCACGACCGGCATCGCCCGCTACTTCGCGTACGAGCACCTCAAGACGCCGCTGCGAGGCGTAAGCAAGCAGTGCCACGACCTGGCGGAGCAGATGGTCGGCACCCTGCCCGACGGCCCTGAGTTGACCGCCGGGCTCCGCAAGCTGCT
>DAIQBQ010000326.1:0-3632 GCA_036781065.1 Actinomycetota bacterium | reverse complement strand
GTGATCGTGGCGACCGAAACCGGCCTGCTCCATAGCCTGCGCCGGGCTGCGCCGGGCCGGGACTACATCGCGGCCAATGAGGCGGCGGTGTGCCGCTACATGAAGATGACCACGCCCGCAACACTGCTCCAGAGCCTGCGGCACCTGGTGCACGAGGTGACGGTCGAGCCCGCCGTCGCCGACCGCGCCCGGCTGGCCATCGAGCGGATGATCGCCATCGGCTAAGGACGTACCCGGAGGAGACTGAACGCACATGGAAGCTGAAGCCAGCGCAGCAACCGCGGGCCCCGACCTCGCCAATGTCAGCTTCGACGACCGCGGGCTGGTGCCCGCCATCGTCCAGGACGCCACCAGTGGCGAGGTCCTGATGATGGCCTGGATGAATGCCGAGTCGTTGCGCCGGACCCTGGCCCGGGGCACGACCTGGTTCTGGAGCCGCAGCCGGCAGGAGTACTGGAACAAGGGGGCGACCTCGGGCAACCTGCAGCACGTCACCGAGGTGCTGTACGACTGCGACGGCGACGCGCTGGTGGTCAAGGTCCACCCGGACGGGCCGGCCTGCCACACCGGCGAGCGGACCTGCTTCTACCGGTCGCTTCCCACCACCGCCGCGCCCTAGGCGCCGCCCGGCAACGACGATGCCCGCCGCCCGGCCCTCCCGCGAGGAGTTCGACCGGCTTGCCGCGGAGTACTCCGTCGTCCCGGTGTGGCGGGAGGTCGTCGCCGACCTGGAGACGCCGGTGTCGGCGTTCCTCAAGATCAGCGCAGCACCCCCGGGGGCCCACCGCCACTGCTTCCTGCTGGAGTCGGTCGAGGGCGGCGAGCGCTGGGGCCGGTACAGCTTCATCGGGCTCGACCCGTTCCTGGTGATGACCTCGGCCGGTGGGGTGGTCTCCTGGGAGGGCTCGCCACCCCCGGCGGCCGCGGAAGCCGCCGCCGGCGGCGCCACACCGCTCGAGGTCCTGCGCGCAGTCCTCGCCAGCTTCGCCACCCCGGACCTGGCCGGCCTGCCCCCGCTGCACGCCGGGGCGGTCGGCTACCTCGGCTACGACGTCGTCCGGTACCTGGAGCGGCTCCCGCAGACCACCGCCGACGACGTCGGCGTCCCGGAGCTGATGCTGATGTTCCCGAGGAGCCTGTTCGTCTTCGACCACCTGCGGCAGCGGGTGTCGATCGTGGCCAACGTGGTCGCCGACGACAGTTACGACGAGGCGCTCGCCCGCATCGACGAGCTGGCCTCCCGGCTCGGCCGGGCGCTGTCCTACCGGCCGCTGGAGCTGGAGCCGATCGAGGTGACACTGCCCCCGTCGACGCTCACCCGGGAGGCGTTCGAGGCCGCGGTCGAGGTCGCCCGGGAGTACATCTTCGCCGGGGACATCTTCCAGGTGGTGCTGTCCCAGCGGTTCTCTTCGCCGTTCGAGGCGGACCCGTTCGACGTCTACCGGGTGCTCCGGCTGGTCAACCCCAGCCCGTACATGTTCTACCTGCGCCACCCCGAGATCACGGTGATCGGGTCGTCCCCGGAGCCGCTGATCAAGGTCGAGGGCCGCCACGTCACCCAGCGGCCGATCGCCGGCTCCCGGCCGCGGGGGGCGGACGAGGAAGAAGACGCCGCACTCGCCGCCGAGCTGGTCTCCGACGAGAAGGAGCGGGCCGAGCACATCATGCTGGTCGACCTGGCCCGCAACGACGTCGGCCGGGTCTCGGAGTGGGGGAGCGTGGCGGTAGACGAGCTGATGGTCGTCGAGCGCTATTCGCACATCATGCACCTGGTGTCCCAGGTCTCCGGTCAGCTCCGCGAGGGGTCGACCGCCCTCGATGCCCTGTATGCCTCGTTCCCGGCGGGCACCGTTTCCGGCGCCCCGAAGATCCGGGCGATGGAGATCGTCGACCAGCTCGAACCGACCCGGCGCGGGCCGTACGCCGGGGTCGTCGGCTACTTCGACTTCTCCGGCAACCTCGATACCTGCATCGCCCTCCGGACCGCCTACATCGCCGGCGGGCGATTCCACATCCAGGCCGGCGGCGGGATCGTCGCCGACTCCGATCCCTCGAAGGAATGGTGGGAGTCGGTCAACAAGGCAAAGGCGCTGCTCACCGCCGCCCAGCTGGCCGAGCGGCTCCATCGCTGAGACAGACCGCTTACAGCCTGCTTGGTGTGATTTTTGCCCGGAATCCGGGCAAAAACAGACATAGACAGGTGCTCCAATGGCTGGAAGTTAGGGCCGTAGCAAATTCATCATGAGGCTCCACACCTTCTCAACACCCCAGGCGGGGTCAGAAGGGCGAACCGCCGTAGGATCTACCACGTGAAGCCGGCGCACGCGCTGCGGCCGACAACCGCGGGAACGATCCTGGTCGTCGACGACGAAGCAGCCCTCGTCGAGGCGGTGCGCGCACGCCTGATCAGCGAGGGGTACGACGTCCGGGTCGCCGCTGACGGGCCGTCCGCGTTGGCCCGGGTCGAAGCCGAGCGCCCCGACCTCGTCGTCCTCGACCTGATGCTCCCGGGCATGGACGGGCTCGAGGTGTGCCGGGAGATCCAGAAGCGGGACTGGGTGCCGGTGCTGATGCTCACGGCCCGCACCGAGGAGTCGGACAAGATCGCCGGCTTCGCCGTCGGCGCAGACGACTACCTGACCAAACCGTTCAGCCTCCGCGAGCTGGCTGCCCGGGTGCGGGCGATCCTGCGCCGGATGGAGCGGGCGGAGGCCCGCGCGGCCGGGAACGGCGCCGAGTCGCTCCGTCGCTTCGACCTGCTGATCGACGCCTCCCGCCGCCGGGTGTTCCGGGATGGCGTGGAGGTGTCGCTCACCCCGCTCGAGTTCGAGATCCTGCTCGCCCTCGCCCAGGCGCCCGGCGTCGTCTTCGCCCGGGAGCAACTGATGGAGCGGGTCTGGGGCTACCGAGACCACGCCGGGGGCCGGGTGGTCGACTCCCATGTCGCCCGGATCCGCCGGAAGCTGGGCGACGAGGCGGCCGAGCCCCGCTACATCCGCACCGTGCACTGGGTCGGCTACGCCTTCTGCGAGGCGCCCGGGGAGCCGGCGTAGATGAGGAACCTGCTCGATCGCCGGCCGCTCGAGCGGCTCCCCACGATCAAGGCCAAGCTCGGGACGATCACCGTCTTCGCGGTGGCGGTCACCGTCGCCTGCCTGTACGTGCTGGTGGGCTACGCCCTGCGCGACTCCGAGAGCGAGGTGGCATTCCGCCAGTCGCTGTCGGCGGCCCGGGAGTTGTCGGGAGTCGCCTTCGGCCCCAACGGCGTCCCGTCGGCCACGCTGGGCGCCGCCGCCGCACGGGCGGGACGCTTCGCCCTCGTGGTGGACGCTCAGGGCCACGTGCTCCAGGAGAGCATGCCTACCCCGAAGTCGATCTACAAGTCCCTGGACGGGTCGGTGGACACCGGGGTGGTCGACGGGGTCAGCTACGTCGGCGTCCCGGTCGTCCGCGGCGGGGAGGTCGCTGGGGCGGTCTACATCGGGACCCCGGTCGGGTCGGGAACCTCGGCGGTGTCAACGACCGCGGAGTTGCTGCGCGGGTTCTGGTGGCAGCTGCTGGCGGCGGGCATCGTGGCCGCGGCCATCGCCCTGATCAGCGCCCGCTTCCTGGCCCGAGGGATGACCACGCCG
>DAIQBQ010000325.1:0-3634 GCA_036781065.1 Actinomycetota bacterium | reverse complement strand
GGGGCCCGCGCCGGGAAGGCGGCGGCCGGGACCGGGACCGCGGCGGCGACCGTGGCCCCCGGCCGGGAGGCGAGCCCCGCGAGTGACGACGGCGCCGGCGCCGTCGTTGCCGGTGCTGCTGCTGACGGCCACGACGCCATGATCGTTCGGGAGACCCTGCCCAACGGGGTGCGGCTGGTCACGGAGGCGATGCCCGAGGCCCAGTCGGCCTCGGTCGGGCTGTGGATCGGCATTGGGACCAGGGACGAGCCGGTCGATCTGGCCGGAGCCTCGCATTTCCTGGAGCACCTGCTGTTCAAGGGGACACCGCGGCATACCGCCCTGGCGATCGCCGAGGCGTTCGACGCCATCGGCGGCGAGGCCAACGCCTTCTCGACCAAGGAGTACACGGTCGTCCACGGGCGGGTCCTGGCCGAGGACCTGGAGCTGTGCTGCGACATCCTGTCCGACATGGTCGTCAGCCCGTCGATCCGGGCCGACGACGTCGAGGCGGAGCGGCGGGTGGTGCTGGAGGAGATCGCCCTGCGCGACGACACCCCGGACGACCTGGTCTTCGACGTGTTCTCCGAGGCGGTGTTCGGCGAGCACCCGCTGGCCCGGCCGGTGCTCGGGACCAGCGAGAGCGTGGCCTCGTTGACCCCCTCCGCGGTGCGCGGGTTCCACGGCAGCGGCTACGGGGCCGGGAACATCGTGGTGGCCGCCGCCGGGGCGCTCGACCACCCGCGCATTGCCGCCCTGGTCGCCGACCTGCTGCCGGCCGGCGGGCAGCCGGTCGAGCGGCGGACCGAGGAGGCCCGGCCCGGCCGGGCGCTGCGGCTGGTGCCCAAGGACTCGGAGCAGGTGCATATCGTGCTCGGCGGGGTGGGCTACTCCCGGGAGCACCCGGACCGGTTCGCCTGGGAGGTGCTCGACGTCCTGCTGGGCGGGGGCATGTCCTCCCGGCTGTTCCAGGAGATCCGGGAGCAGCGGGGGATGGCCTACTCGGTGTACTCCTACCGGGACCTCTACCAGGAGACCGGGATGTACGGCGTCTATGTCGGGACGTCGCCGGAGAACGCCGCTGAGGTGCTCAAGATCTCCGAGGGGATCCTGGACACGCTGGCCGCCGACGGGCCGGACGAGGCCGAGGTGGTCCGGGCCAAGGGCCACCTGCGTGGGTCGCTGATGCTGTCGCTGGAGGACTCGGCGAACCGCATGAGCCGGTTGGGGCGCTCCGAACTGATGCGCGGCGAGGTGGTCACCATCGACAAGCTGCTCGCCCGGATGGGGAGCGTGACCGTGGCCGATGTCGCCCGGGTGGCCGCCGACCTGCTGCGCCCGGAGGGCCGGGTGCTGACGATCGTGGGCCCGGTCGACGAGGAGGACGTCCCCGGCTGGTAGGCCCGTCCCGGGCCCTCCAGTCCTGCGCGTTCGCGCCGCTGCCTGTGGCCGCCGCGGCGGGCAGATCCCACTGTCCTGGATTCCGGCGGAATCCGCCTGGAATCAGGACAGTTGCCCGCGCCACGCTGCGCCGGGCCCCGGTCGAGGAGGGAGGCGTGGCCGGCTGGTACGTGCTCCGCCGGCGATGTGTAGGCTCCGGTCGATGATCCGGGTCGGCGTGTTCGGAGCAGGCGGCCGCATGGGCGCCGAGGTATGCCGGGCCGTAGCTGCCGCCGGCGACATGGCCCTGGCCGCCGCCGTCGATCCGGGGGCGGTGGGGCGGCCGGTCGCCGAGGTCGCCGGGGTTCCCGGTGCCGGGCTGATCGTGTCCGGTGACCCGGCGGCGATGGCCGCCGCCGGGGTCGAGGTGGCGGTCGACTTCACGATCGCCCCGTCCGCAGTCCCCAACATCCACTGGTGCATCGACCACGGCGTCCACGCCGTCGTGGGCACCAGCGGGATCCCCCCGGCCGAGGTCGAGGCGCTGCCCCAGCGGTTGAAGGAGGCCGGGGCGCGCACCGGGGTGTTCATCGCCCCCAACTTCGCGATCGGCGCGGTGATGATGATGCGCTTCGCCCGCCTCGCCGCCCGCTGGATGCCCGACGCCGAGATCATCGAGGCGCACCATGCATCGAAGCGGGACTCGCCCTCGGGCACGGCGATGGCCACCGTGCACGAGATTGCCGCCGGCCGGACCGAGGCCCGGATGCCCTCCGCCGACCGGCCCGCCGAGACCGTCGAGGTGCTGGCGTCTGCCCGCGGCGGCGACCGGGACGGGGTCCACGTTCACAGCGTCCGGCTCCCGGGCGTGGTTGCCAACCAGGAGGTGGTCTTCGGGGCACCCGGCCAGACGCTGACGATCAGCCACGTGACGACTGACCGGGTGGCGTTCATGCCGGGAGTCCTCATCGCCATCCGGCAGATCGGCTCGCACCCAGGCCTGACCGTGGGCCTGGAGCACTTCCTGGGGTTGTAGGCGGCCAAAACCAGAAGGGATAGCCTGCCATTACCGACGCCCGTCGGCGCCTGTGCTGGCTTGTTGTTCCTGTTGCCTGTTGTTAACCAGTGTTAGAATCCGACGGCTCCCCTCGCCCCGATCACGGGACTTCGGGGAACCCCTGCGGGGGAAGGAGCGGCTTTCATGAAAGGACAATTCGGGGGTCTGCTCACCGCCATGGTCACGCCGTTCGACCGGGACGGCCGGGTCGACCTGGGTGGGGCCGAGAAATTGGCCGCCTGGCTGATCGACAACGGGTCCGACGGCCTCGTGATCACTGGTACCACCGGTGAGTCGCCGACGGTCACCGACGCCGAGAAGGTCGAGCTGTGGCGGGCGGTCGTCGGTGCGGTCGGGGACCGGAGCTGGGTGATCGCCGGCACCGGCAGCAATGACACCGCCCATTCGATCGAGCTCACCGCCCAGGCCGAGAAGGCCGGGTGCCACGCCGCACTCGTCGTCACCCCGTACTACAACCGCCCTCCGCAGGCCGGGCTGGTCGGCCACTTCAAGGCCGTGGCAAGCGCCACCGCGCTGCCGATTGTCGTGTACGACATTCCCTCGCGGACCGGGCGCAAGGTCGAGCACCGTACCTTGCTGGCGCTGGCCGACGTCGAGAACATCGTGGCGGTCAAGGATGCCTGCGGCGACGTCCAGGGGGCAGCCCGGCTGGTGGCCGAGGCGCCGGAGAGCTTTGAGGTCTACTGCGGCAACGACGCCGACACCCTGCCCTGGCTGGCAGTCGGCGCCCGGGGGGTCATCGCGGTCGCCTCCCACGTCGCCGGGTTGCGGATGGCCGAGATGATGAACGCGTTCTGGGCCGGTGAGGTCGATCGGGCGCGGATCCTGAACGCCGGGCTGATCGGTGTGTACGACGCCATGTCGGTGGCGCCGAACCCGATCTCGGTGAAGGCGGCGGTCGGGATGCTCGGCCACGCGGCCGGGGCGCCCCGGCTCCCGCTGACCGAGGCGACCGCCGAGGAAGCCGAGAAGATCCGCCGGGCGCTGGCGTCGGCAGGCCTGCTGTGATCCGGAGCTCCGCCTGATGCCCCGGAAGGCCCGCAAGGCTGCGGGCGACGCTGCCCCCCAGCAGGCCGTGGCTGCCGCCGGGGCGGCGGAGCAGGCGATTCCCGAGAGCGAGCCGAAGGTCCGCCACCGGCGGTCGGGGGCGGCGGCGGGGCCGTCCCCACGAGCTCGGCCGGCGTGGCCACGACCCGC
>DAIQBQ010000324.1:0-3636 GCA_036781065.1 Actinomycetota bacterium | reverse complement strand
CGCCGCCGAGCGCGGCTTGGGCGACCGGGTCCGGATCGCCCTGCAGGACTACCAGCACATGGCCTTCCCCGACGGGACCTTTGACCGGGTCTACGGATTGGAGAGCGTCAACTACGCCACCTCCAAGCGCGAATACCTCGCCGAGGCGTTCCGAGTACTGAAGCCAGGCGGGCGGTTCACGGTGCAGGACGGCTTCCGGGCCGACCGCGCGCTGACGCCGGAGGAGGACCGGCTACAGGAGTCGTGGCTGGCCGGGTGGGTCGTGCCGCACCTGTCCTCGCTGCCGGAGTTCGCAGGCTATGCCGAGGAGGTTGGCTTCACCCACGTGACCCAGCGGGACTGCACCCCGCAGGTGATCCACTCCTGCCGCCGCCTGTACCGGGTGACCATGGCCTGCTACCCCATCGCCGCTGCCATGCACCGCTTCGGTCTCCGGTCGGACCTGCAGCACGGCAACGTCCGCGCGGCGCGGGACCAGTACCGGGCGATCCGCCGAGGTCTGTGGGGCTACGGGATCGTCACCGGCGACAAGCCCTAGTGAGCGAGCCACTTCCCCCTCCAGCTCTTTTGTGAGTAAAAACCGCGCATATCTGGACGTTTTTACTCACAAAAGCGTAGCGACCTTCACCCACGCCGGAGATCCGCAAAGAGCCACGGTGGCGCCCTAGCGCCTCCGCCCGCTCTCCCGCCGCCTGGCGGCAAAACCCACCGCGCAACCTGGGCGGGCAGCCCGCGACGCGCCGCAAGCCCGCCGATTGACCCCAAGGCCGGTTGGCCGCCAAGAGGGCGCCGCCCGGCGGCGATAATGGCAGCGTGCCCAGGCAACCGCCTCAGACTCGGCGCGCGCGGCGACGGCAGCGGCGCCGATGATCCTCGCCAGCGTCAGCACGGCCGGAGCGGCCGGGCTGGGGGTCGCCTTCGCCGGTGGGGTGCTGTCGATCGCCACCCCGTGCTCCTGGCCGCTGATCCCCGGATACCTCGCCTACGTCAGCGGCGTCGCCTCCGGCGAAACCGGTCAGACCGGCCGGGTGCTGGGGGCGACGGCGCTGTTCGTCCTCGGTTTCGCCATTGTCTTCACCGCCCTGGGGGCCACCGCCTCGGTGATCGGCTCCTTCCTGGTGCGGGAAACCTCGGTTTTCGTGCGGGTCGCCGGGGTCTTCGTGATCCTGATGGGGCTCGCCACACTCGGGGTGTTCCGGGCCCCATTTCTCTATCGGGAGAAGCGGTTCGACCTGAGCAAGGTCCGCCCCGGCCCGGCGGGCGCGGTGCCGCTGGGCATGGCGTTCGCCTTCGGCTGGACGCCGTGCATCGGCCCGGTCCTGGCTGCCATCCTTGCCGTCGCCTCCGATGCACCGACCGCCGCCCAGGGGGCGCTCCTGCTGTTTGTCTACTCGTTGGGGATGGGCATCCCGTTCCTGATCTTCGGTGTCGTCTACGCCCGGACCGGCAAGACGTTCGGCTTCGTCCGGCGCAACGGCAAGACCATCGAGCGGGTGGGCGGCGTGCTGCTCGTGGGGATCGGGCTGCTGCTGGTCACCGGCCTGTGGCAGGGCCTGTTCACGCCGCTGGTCAGCCTCTTCGTCCGTCGTCACTGGATCGTGTGACGGCCTGGGCGGGGTGAGGTCTGCAATGGCAACCGGCGACCAGGAGCGGGCGGACGAGCGACCGGCGCGCCGGGGCGCCGGCTGGGCGCTCGGCGGTCTGCTGGTCGCGGCCGCCGCGGTGGTTATTGTCATAGTGGTGCGTTCCCAGCAGGTGACCCCGTTCCTGCCGTCTGCCCAGCGAGGGTGCGGCACCGCCAAGCTGCTGGTCCTCCCTGGCCAGCAGGTGCCGATGACGTGCAAGGTCCAGGCCCTCGACAGCTCGGCGGTCGAGACCCTTGCCGCCGTGTCCGGCGGCAAACCGCTGGTGGTCAACTTCTGGGCGAGCTGGTGCGAAGCCTGCTACCAGGAGATGCCGGACCTGCAGCGGGTCTCGACGGCGGCCGGCGGGTCGGTGCATTTCCTGGGGCTCGACCTGCTCGGGGTCCAGGGGGAGGTGGCCAGCGAGGCGGAGGCGTTCGCCAAGGCCCGCAAGGTGACCTACCCGCTGGCCTACGACGACGGGGCGCTGCTCTACGGACGGATCTCCCCCCGGTTCCTCCCCCCCACGACCGCCTTCGTCCGCCCCGACGGCACGCTCGCCGGGTACCACGTGGGTCAGCTGGACACCGTCGAACTGCGCCAGGAGGTCCAGCAGTACCTCGGGGTCCAGGTGCCGGCATGACGGGGGAGACGATGGGCGACCGCGAACGGGCGGAGCCGGGAGCCGGGGCCGTGCGGGCAACGATGTCCACCCGGACCCGGAGGCGGCTGCGGATCCTGGCCTTCGGGGTGATCCCCGGCCTGTTCTGCCTGGTGCTGGTGGTCGGGCTGATCCGCACCAACAAGCCGACCGCGGTGGCCGGGAAACCGGCGCCGACCTTCGGCCAGCTCCCGCTGCTCGGCGGCGGCACGCTGTCGAGCGCGTCCCTCCAGGGCAAGCCGCTGGTCATCAACTTCTTCGCCTCCTGGTGTGCGCCCTGCCAGCAGGAGGCGCCGACGTTGGAGAGCCTGTACCAGCAGTACCGGGCGCAAGGGGTCCAGGTGATCGGGGTGGACTACGAGGACCTGGACACCGACGCCGAGGCGTTCGTCAAGCAGAACGGGACAAGCTACCCGATCCTGCGGGATCCCGATGGCACGCTGGCCACCCAGTTCGGCGTGCGCGGCGTCCCGGAGACCTACTTCATCGACCGGCAGTACCGGTTCTTCTCGATTGGCGAGGGCAGCCAGGAGGGCAGCCAGGGGGGGACCCGGATCCTGGGGGCGGTGAGCAAACCGGAGATGATCTCGCAGATCAACGGCCTGCTGAGCTTCAATGGCAGCTCTCCGTCGCCCAGTTTGCCCTGATTGTCTTGAGCCTGCTACATTCCCCACGGCATGACTGGCCCGTTCCACGGCGGGCAGGCAACCCTAGGTTGCATCGTTTTACCTAGTTAGTGTTAGTTATGTCCTTGGAAAACTGGCCGTACGACGGGGAGGAGAAACGATGAAAGTACGAGCCTGGGCCGTTGGCGCGCTGGCAGCCAGCATGATCTTCGCTGTGCCAGCGGCGTCCTACGCCGGCGGCGCTGGCAGCGGCGGCGGAGGAGGCAACCTGCTCGGGGGCCTGTTCGGCGGCACGCTGCTCGGCAACGGATGCAACGAGGGCGAACTGGTCACGGTCGCCGGTGGCGCCGGACTGGTAGGCGTCAACCTCCAGGGCCTTGAGGGCCTGAAGCTGTACAACGGGGTACTAGGTCACGATGACGGCCAGCTGATCGGCATCGGTGGCCAAACCGACGAAGACAGCGGTAACGCACTGATCGTCACCGGCCCGGCCGACCTGGGCAACGGACTGCTCGGGATCACGCTCGGGCCCTGCGACTAACGGCACGGCCTCACACCGACCCGGGAGGGCGCCTCCCTCCCGGGTCCGGGGCCATACACCGGCGGCGGGCACGCTGGGTGCCCGCCGTAGTTGCTGCCGCGCTCGTCACGGCGGCCGCCTGCAGCGGCCCGGCGCAGGATGTGTCGAGTGCTGCCGGGAACGCCGGGGCGCAGGCCCTCGGTTCGA
>DAIQBQ010000323.1:0-3647 GCA_036781065.1 Actinomycetota bacterium | reverse complement strand
TCGGTCACCGGCCAGCTCGGCGACGTGATGAAGGAGTCGGCGCAGATCGCCCTCTCCTACGTCCGCAGCCACGCCGCCGAGCTCGGCATCGAGGGCGGCTTCGACAACCGCACCTTCCACCTGCACGTGCCGGCCGGGGCAGTCCCGAAGGACGGCCCCTCGGCCGGGGTCACCATGACCACGGCGCTGGTCAGCCTGCTGACCGGTCGCCCGGTGCGCAACGTCGTCGGGATGACCGGCGAGGTGACGCTGCAGGGCCGGGTGCTCCCGATCGGCGGGGTGAAGCAGAAGGTGCTTGCCGCTCACCGGGCGGGGCTGAAGGAGGTCATCCTGCCGGGCCGCAACGAGGCTGACCTGGACGACCTGCCCGAGACGGTGCGGGAGCAGATGACCTTCCACCTGGCGGGCGAGGTCGGCGAGGTGCTGGCAACCGCCCTGGAGCCGGCCGAGCCGGCCGCCCCGGCCGAGCCGGCCGCCGTCGAGAAGGCAGCCTGACCGCTTCACTACGCAAACACGACACACCCGAAGCCCCGGCCCCACCGTCGGGGCTTCGTCGCGCTTGGCAACAAGATTTTTTCGCGCTCCGCGGATTCGCCGGGCGTTTTGTCGTAGGGTCTAAGCATTCTTTGTAACATGAAGGATCATATAGACCCGTCAGATTACAAAGAACGTCCGGAGACAATCGTTGCACGCCTTGCCGCACGGCACTACGGGATCTTCACCCGGGCGCAGGTTTCCGAAGCCGGTTTGACCGAGAGCCAGCTGAAGGTTCGGCTTCGTCGCGGCGACTACGAGCGGGTGGGGGCGTGCGTCTTCCGGATGCCCGGGGCGCCGGAGACGCCCCGGCAGCGGCTGCTGGTCGCCTGCTGGTCGGCCGGACCCGACGCAGTTGTCTCCCATGCCGCAGCGGCCTGGCTGTTCGGGCTCCCGAATGGCGACCCGGCAGCTCAGATCACGCTGCCACTACCGGCCCGGCGGAAGCTGGCCGGGGTGACGGTCCACTCAACGAGCTTCCTCCCGGTATGCGACCGCACCATGCTCCAAGCCATTCCTGCTACCAACCCCGCTCGTCTCGTCATCGACATGGCTGGGGTCCTCCCCCGCCGGGACCTGGAGATCCTCCTCGACGCAGTGCTCAACCGTGACCTGGCCAAGGACACGAGGATTGCCTGGCGGGTGAGCGAGCTCGCCGTCCACGGACGTTCCGGGGTGAAACTGGTGGGCGAGCTGCTCCAGGCCAGGAGCAAGGAGGGCGGCGTCCCGGCCAGCGTGCTTGAGAGCCTCGCCCGCCTGCTTCTCGAGGGCCTCCCACCGCACCGGTTCAACACGCGGGTGATCGCCGACAAGGAGCGGGTCGTCGACGTCGACTTCCCGGGTCTTCTCCTTGTCGGCGAGTTCGATGGCTGGGCCAACCACAACGGCCGCATCCGGTACCAGGACGACGTGCGCCGGCAGAACGCCATGATCACTCAGGGTCGGGCGGTGCTCCGGTTCACCTACGAGGACGTGATTGAGCACCCTGAACAGGTCCGGGCGGCCTTCATCGCCAATGCGCTCCGGCTGGCCCGCGAACGGCGCGACGTGAAGACGCAGGCCGAGTGGGCAGCGGCGGATCCCGCCGTCCCGAAGGCCTTCTTCGCCGGTCTCAAAACGGCCAGGTAGCTAACGCATGATCCCGGTGTGGCCGAGCGAGTAGCGGCCCGGCTGCGGCCAGACGCACAGGCCGTGGGGGCCGGCACCCACCGGGATCTTGGCCACCACCGCGCCGGTGGTGGTGTTGAAGGCGTAGATGACGTTGTTGAACCGGCCGGCCAGCCAGAGCAGCGACCCGTCGTTGGAGACGTTGCCCATGTCCGGGCTCCCCCCGCCCGGGATCTTCCAGGTGGCGACCACCGTGTTGGTGGCGAAGCTGATCACACTGACCGACCCGGCGCTGCGATTGGAGACGTAGAGCTCCTGCTGGTTGCGGCTGACGTAGAGCCCGTGCGCCCCGGCCCCGGTCGGGATGAAGCCGATCTTCTGGAAATTGATCGCCGAGATCAGCCAGACGCCGTCATCCCTCAGGTCGGATACATAGAAGACTTTCCCGTCTGGCGAAAGCTTGACGTCCTGGGGTTGGGAGTTCGGGCCAAGGGTGATCGTGCTCACCAGGGTCTCGTTGGCGACGTCGACGACGATCAGCCGCCCGGGACCGGTCAGGTAGGCGAACTCGCAGGTGGCCAGGAGGTAGCGCCCGTTGGCGGTGAAGTCCATGTGGTTGACGCCGCCGCAGCTGGGCACCGACAGCGAGTTCTGCAGCGCCATTGTCTTCGGGTCCCGGAAGTCCAGCCGCTTCTGCGCCTCGGCGACGACGATGGCGTGCAGGCCGTCCGGCGTGAAGTACAGGTTGTACGGGTCGGCGACCGGCACAGCCGGGCCGGGGTCGCCGGTGGTGGGGTCGATCGGTACCAGGGTGTCCGACTCGTCGACGGTCACCCACAGCGTCGAGCCGTCGTAGGAGGGCACCACGTGCTGGGGGTCTCTGCCGACCGGGAAGTGGCGCACGACGGAATCGGTCGACGGATCGATCTCGTACACGTCGCCGCTGAGCGTGTCCGGGACGTAGATCAGCGGCCTGGCCTTCTGGGCGTTGGCCGAGAAGTTCCCGGGGGTGTCGGCGGCGTAGACGTTGGTCGCCGAAAGGGGCGGCGGCATGCCGGGCAGCGGGTCGTCGTCGACGGTTCCGGTGGCGCCGGTGCCGGGGGTCGGCGATAGGAAGGTGTGCGGCGGGGAGGGTGTTGACGTGGACGTCGCATTGTGATCTGGGCCGGGGGATCCGTGCAAGGTCAGGAAGGCGATCAGCGTGACGACGATGGCTAAGGCGAGGACGAGCAAGCGGGCGCGCCGGCTGAGGACGAGGCGCGGCCGGGGCGCTTCCGGAGGGCGGCCAGGGTCCTCGAAGTCGCTCACGTACGTTCCGCCGGGCAGGGAGCAGCGATCACCGGTGCATCCTCGCGTCGCAAGTTAAGAGCGACCTGCGCGCCGGGGGCTGGGCCGCCCGGCCGCAGCCGGCGGGAGCGCGGTAAGGAGCGGGCGGAGCGGCGAACGCGCCAGCCGGTCCGCCGCCGGGAGGACGATCGGGAAGGCCAGCCGGGCCACCAGGATCACCACCGCGTCGGTGGCGGCGCCGATCACCAACCCGGCTGCGACGTCGCTCGGGTAGTGGACCCCGGCGTAGACCCGGGCGAAGGCGAGCAGCAGGGCGAGCGCCAAGCCCACCAGCCCGACCCGCCGGTCGGCGACGAACAGGGCGAATACCAGGGCGCCGGCGATCATGGCGTGGTCGCTTGGGAAGGACGGGTCCCTGGCGCAGTTCAGCAGCACCAGCGCGTGCGCGATTGCCAGGCACGGCCGCACCCGGTTGACGGCGTGGCCGATCAGTTGGTTGAGGCCGAGCGCAACCAGCGATCCCGCTCCCCCGGCGATCAGCAGGATCAGCGCAGCGGTGCCGTCCGGGCGGTAGCGGAGCACGAACCACCAGGTGGCGACGACCACCACGGCGAGGGCGGCCAGGCCACCCCACAGGGCGTACGCCGCGAGGGGCCCATGCAGCCACGGCGTCGACCGCGCCCAGCGATTGATATCCAGGTACAGGGAGGTATCCACGA
>DAIQBQ010000322.1:0-3690 GCA_036781065.1 Actinomycetota bacterium | reverse complement strand
CGATCGCCAACGGCGGGATCTGGGAGCAGCCGAAGATCGTCGCCGGGGAAGCCAACGCCGCCGGCAAGATGGTGCCCCCGCCGTCGGCCCCGCCGCACCGGGTGATCCAGCCGCAGACCGCCAAGACGATCACCCAGATGCTGCTGCAGGTGATCGACGGCTCGACCGGCACCGGCGGCGAGGCCGCCATCCCCGGCTACCTGGTGGCCGGCAAGACCGGGACCGCCGAGAAGCCGGTCGCAGGCGGCTACTCCGGCTACGTCGCCTCGTTCATGGGCTTCGCCCCGGCTCAGGACCCGCAGCTGGTCGTCGGGGTTGTCCTCGACCAGCCGACCCCTATCTGGGGGGCGGACACGGCCGCGCCCACGTTCAAGACCGTCATGCAGTACGCCCTCCAGCGTCTCGGGATCGGGCCGGGACCGGCCTCCCCGGCGGTAGCGGGCCCGGGAGGACCACCCCTCCCGGCCCCGGCCCGTTCCGGAGACGCTCCGGCCTACCCGCTGCCCGGTCCCGGCTCGCTCCCGGTGGCACCCGGGGCGACGGACTGACTCGTGCGATGCTGAGGCGCCGATGCAGCTCCGAGAGGTTGCCGCCCTCCTCGACGCCCGTCTGGCCCCGCCAGCCTCCGGGGCCGCTGCCGGTATCCAGGAACTCGCTGCCGAGGTTACGGACCTTGCCTATGACTCCCGCGCAGTCCGGCCGGGAGCCCTGTTCTTCTGCCTTCCCGGGGAGGTCGAGGACGGCCACCGCTGGGCGGGGGACGCCGTGCGGGCCGGCGCCGTCGCACTGGTTTGTGAGCGGCCTCTGGCCGCCGCGGTGCCCCAGCTGCTCGTAGCCTCCGCCCGCCAGGCCATGAATCTCGTGGCGGCGCCGTTCTTCGGGCACCCCAGCCGGCAGCTGGCACTCGCCGGCATCACCGGGACCAACGGAAAGACGACCATCGCCTACATGCTGGAGGCCATCTTCGCCGCCGCCGGGGCGGCGACCGGCCTCGTCGGCACGGTCGAATCCCGGGTGCAGGGGCGGCACGGGATGCGGGCAGTCAAGTCCCGGCGCACCACCCCGGAGTCGGTCGACCTGCAGCGGCTGCTGGCCGGGATGGTTGGCGAGGGGGTGGGCTACTGCGCCATCGAGGTGACCTCCATCGGGCTGGAGCAGGGCCGGCTCGCCGGGGCGGAGTTCGCCGCGGCCGGGTTCACCAATCTGACCCAGGACCATCTCGATTACCATGGCGACCTCGAGAGCTACTACCGCTCCAAGCGAACGCTGTTCAGCCGCGGGTATCTCTCCGGGCGGGATGCGTTCGCCGCCGTCAACGTGGCCGACCGCTACGGCGCGCGCCTTGCCGCCGAGGTCGCCGGGGCGGTCCGGACCGTGACCCTCGGCCTGGCGGGCGACCTGGCGGACCGGCAGCGGGGCGCCCCGGAACCCCAGGTGCTGGGCGAGGTGATGGAGGCCGATGCGGGCGGCTCCCGGTTACGGATCCGCGCGGGAGCGGGGGAGGTGCTGGCCACGGGGATGGAGCAGACGGTGCACGTCCGGCTGCCCGGGCGGTTCAACGCCGCCAACGGGTTGACCGCGGCAGTCATGGCCCGGGGCCTCGGGCTCCCGCCCGGCGCGGTCGCCCAAGGCCTCGAGGGCCTGGACCGGGTCCCTGGCCGCTTCGAGCTCGTGGAGGCCGGCCAGGACTTCGCCGTCGTCGTCGACTACGCCCACACCCCGGACAGCCTGGCCCGGGTGCTCGCCGCCGCCCGGGACCTGGCGCGCCCGGGCGGGCAGCCATTCACCGGCGGCCGGCTGATCGCAGTCTTCGGTGCCGGCGGCGACCGGGACCGGACGAAGCGACCGCTCATGGGACAGGCAGCCGCCGAGGCCGCTGACCGGGTCTACGTCACCTCGGACAACCCCCGGAGCGAGGACCCCGGGGCGATCATGGCCGGCATCGAGGAGGGCATCGCCCCGGCCCCCCCGAGGTTGGGCTACCGGCTGATCGCCGACCGGGCGGAAGCGATCGCCGCCGCGGTCGGCGAGGCTCGCCCGGGCGACGTCGTCGTCATTGCCGGAAAGGGCCACGAGACAACCCAGAGCTTCGCCGGGGAGGTCGTCGAATTCAGCGACATCGAGGTCGCCCGCTCCGCGCTCGGCTCGCTCGGCTCGGGCCGCCCATGAGCGCACCGGTGCGGTTGACCGTCGCCGCGGCCGCGTCCGCCGCCGGTGCGAAGGTGCACCTTCCCGCCGGGGTGTCCCCGGCGTCGTTGCATGCCGTCATCACCTCCGTCGGCATCGACTCCCGGAAGGTGGCGCCCGGCCAGCTGTTCGTGGCCCTCGCCGGGGAGCGGGTGGACGGCCACGACTTCGTGGCAGACGCCCTCGCCGCCGGGGCCGCCGCCGCGATGGTGTCGCGGCCGGTCGCCGCCACCGGCCCGCTCCTGGTCGTCGACGACCCGTACCCTGCCCTCGCACGGCTGGCGGGAGCCGTCCGCAGCCTGGCCGACCCGGATGTCGTCGGGATTACCGGCTCCACCGGGAAGACCAGCACGAAGGACCTGCTGGCAGCGGTGGCCGCGGTCAGGTTCTCGGCGCTGGCCTCGTACCGCTCCGAGAACAACGAGCTGGGGGTGCCGCTGACCCTGCTCCGGGCGATCGGCGGTCCGGAGGTGCTCATCTGCGAGCTCGGCGCCCGGGGTCCCGGCCAGATCGCCGAGCTGTGCGGCTATGTGCGGCCGCGGATCGGGGTGGTCACCAACGTGGGCCGCGCCCACTACGAGCTGTTCGGTTCGGCCGCCGCCATCGTTGCCGCCAAGTCGGAGCTCCCCGCCTCGCTGCCTGCCGCCCAGGCCGGCGGGGTCGCGGTGCTCAACGCGGACGACCCCAACGCTGCCGCCATGGCCCAGCTGACCCAGGCGCGGGTGTTGACCTACGGCACCAGCCGCCGGGCATGGCTCCGGGCCGAGTCGGTCACCGTCGACGGCCTCGGCCGCCCCACGTTCCGGATGATCCGGGGCAGCGGCCAGGTGACCGTGACCCTGGCGGTGTCCGGGATCCACCAGGTCCACAACGCGCTGGCCGCCGGGGCCGCCGGGCTGGTGCTGGGGCTGACCCTCGACGAGGTCGCCGAGGGGCTGGGGCGGGCCCAGGCCTCGCCGTGGCGGATGGAGGTGACGAGAACCCGTGCGGGCGGGTGGGGAGAAAACCCGGCTGAGGTGGTCGTCGTCAACGACGCCTACAACGCCAACCCGGCCTCGGTCGCCGCCGCACTCGAGACCTGCGCCGCTATGGTGCCCGCGGGGGGCCGGCTTGTGGCGGTGCTCGGTGCGATGGCCGAGCTGGGGGCGATCGAGGTCACCGAGCACGAGCGGGTCGGCGTGCTGGCCGCCAAGATGGCCGACCGGCTCGTCGCCGTCGGGGACCGGGCGCTGCCGCTGGCGGACGCCGCCCGGTCCGCCGGGCTGGTCGACGTGGTGGTTGTCCCGGGAGCCGGCGACCCCACCGCTGCGGTCCTGGAGGCGCTGGGGCCCGCCCGGCCGGGCGACGTGATCCTGGTCAAGGCCTCCCGGGTGGCCGGGCTGGAGCGAGTCGCCGCCCGGCTGGTGACCGCTTGATCCGGCTGGTGAGCTCGTGACCCGGCTGATGTTTGCCGCCAGCCTGGCGCTGGCTGCGGCGCTGTTCGGCACGCCGGTGGCGATCCGG
>DAIQBQ010000321.1:0-3696 GCA_036781065.1 Actinomycetota bacterium | reverse complement strand
AGTCGCCCGACGGGTCGCCGGTGAACATCCGCCCGGTCCGGTTCCCGCCGTTGGCGGCCGGCGCCAGGCCGACGACCAGCAACCGGGCCTCCGGATCGCCCCACCCTGCCACCGGCCTGGCCCAGTAGGTCTGACCACGGAACCGGGCAGGCGGCGACTGGGCCACAGCCTCCCGCCACTCGACCAGCCGGGGGCAGGCCCGGCAGGCGACGACATCCGCCTCGATGCCGGCCACCCTCGTTTCCGTGGTGGATGTTCTCGGCGTTCCGCCGTCGGCAACATTCACCACAGGTGAAGGACTAGTCCCCGGCGAGCGTGCGGGCGATCACCAGTCGCTGGATTTCCGAGGTGCCCTCGAAAATGGTGTAGATCTTGGCGTCCCGGTACCACTTCTCCACCGGGAAGTCGCGGATGTAGCCGTAGCCGCCAAGAACCTGGATCGCCCGCTCCGTGGCTTTGACCGCCACCTCGCTCGCCTTCAGCTTGCTCATCGAGCCTTCAGCGTGGGTGTACGGGGCGCCCGAGGCGGCCATCCAGCCAGCCCGGTAGCAGAGCAGCCGGGCGGCGTCGATCTCCACCGCCATGTCGGCCAGGATGTTGCCGACCGACTCGTGGTCGATGATCCGCCTGCCGAACTGGGTGCGTTGCTTGGCGTAGCTGACGGCGAACTCGAGGGCCGCCCGGGCTATGCCGATCGCCGAGATGCCGACCAGCGGGCGGGTGACCTCGAAGGTGCGCAGCGCCGCCGACTGCCGGCCGCTCGACTGGCCTGACCGGGCCCGCTCGACCCGGGCCTCGAACTTCTCGACGCCGCCGACAATGTTCTCGGCCGGGATGCGGACGTCGTCGAGCAGCAGCTCGGCGGTGTGCGATGCCCGGATGCCGAGCTTCTTCTCCTTCTTGCCCTGGGAGAAGCCGGGCGTGTCCCTGGGGATGATGAACGAAGCCTGGCCGCGGTGGCCGAGCTCGGGATCGACGGTGGCGACGACGATGTGCACGTCGGCGATCCCCCCGTTGGTGATGAACACCTTGCGGCCGTTGAGCACCCACTCGTCGCCCCGGCGCTCGGCCCGGGTGCGGAGGCTGGAGACGTCGGACCCGGACTGCGGCTCGGTGACCGCGAAGGCGCCCACCGCCGGCTGCTCGGGAGTGCCGAACATCCGCGGCGCCCAGGTCTGGAACTGCTCCGGCGTGCCGCCGCTGAACAGCGACAGCAGCGGGAGCCCGGTGCCGACCAGGGCGAGGCCGATGCCGGCGCAGCCCCAGAACAGCTCCTCGGTGATCAGGTGCAGCATCAGGCCACTGGGGTCCTGAGCCGACTGGAGGTAGATGTCGAGCGAGTACAGCCCGACCTGGGCCGCCTTCTTCAGCACGTCCCAGGGGAAGTCCTCGGTCTCGTCGTAGTACGCGGCGACGGGGCGGATTTCCTTCTCAGCGAACTCGTGCGCCCACTTCTGGAGCTCACGCTGCTCTTCCGTAAGGCCGAATTCCATCCTCTGAATCCCCTTCCTCCGGTGCAACGTCCCCGGCTGATGAACCTACCCACCAAGGATCGCGCTCCCCGCTGTGTGCCGGCACCGACGCCAGCGGCGGGGTCGTGGCCGCGGTCAGGACGACGTGAAGTAGCCCCCGCGTGAGCTCACGTAGGTCCAGGTCAGGGTCATCGACGGGGCGCAGGCCGGGCCCCCGCAACTGATGGAGGTGAGCTGCCCGCCCGCGATCTTCGGGTTCCGGCCGATGTACACCGACGAGTTGGGCGGCGTCGTCGGCACCAGGCGCCAGCTCCCGCCGTCGTTGGACACCACCACACCGGGGAAGTTGTCGGCCGCCGCCAGCAGGACCAGGAAGTCCGGCTGCCCATCGCCCGTGATGTCGCCCGTCTGGATGCGGGTCGTCCCGGTGCTCTGGGCATCGGCCGCACCGAGGAAGGGGAAGTTGGAGATTGCGCCCTCAAGCGGCAGCGCCAGCGATGCCTCCAGGGAGGGCTGAGCGCCGAGCGAGACAACGTCGAGCAGCTCATCGGCCGGGCCCCGGGTGACCTCAACGACCGCCGTCTGCGTCCCGTTGATGGTCACGATCGGCGAGGCGTAGCCAGCGCCCGGCGTCGCCGATACAAAGGCCCTGAGCGACCCCGAGGGGGAGATCGGGGCGGCCGTCACCGGCACGGACGGCGTGACCGGCTGCGGGGGCAGCGACATGCTCCGGCTGGGTGTGGGGCTCGACCGGGTGCCCGCCCGCGGGACCGTGCCGCAGGCGCAGCACACCGTGGCCAGCACCGCACCGAAGGCGATCGCCAGGCAGCGACCGGTCAACTGCATACCGCACCCACGGAAGCGAACCCTACCTGGACTGCCGGCCGGACGGCTGGTCGGACGGCTGGTGGGAAACGCCCACCGTGCCGGGGAATTCGCTACCGGGGTGGCGGTGCCCAGAGCTTGATACCACCGCAGATGCCGGCGACGTTGTCGACCATGCTGACCTTGGGCCCGAGGTCCTCGGTCAGCCGCGAGGCGTTGCCACCGCCGAGGAAGATGTGGTCGGGCATCAGCAGGACCTCGACATTGTGGACCGCCTCGGCCACCCGCTTCGACCACTTCTTGTTGCCGACCTTGCGGCGGGCCCCGTCGCCGATCTGGTCGTCGTAGGTCTGCCCTTTGCGGAACGGGTGCTGGGACAGCTCCAGGTGCGGCGCAAGCACGCCGTTGTCGTACACCGCCGACCCCATCCCCGTCCCCAGCGTCAGCACAACCTCCAGGCCGATGCCCTTGATGACCTCGCCCCCCTGCAGGTCGGCGTCGTTCTCGACCCGGGCGGGCTTGCCGAACGCGGCGGCGAGGGCTCCGGCCAGGTCGAAGCTGGACCAGGCGCTGACCAGCGCCGGATCCGCCGGCGACCCCGGCCCGCGCGCCAGCACGAGGTGCGGGGCGGTCAGCACCCGCCCGGCCCGAACCATGCCGGGGAACCCGCAGGAGATCCGGTCGAACGGGGGCAGCGGCTTGACCAGCTGGACCAGCGTGGCGATGAGGGTGTTCGGCGGGCAGGGATAGGGGGTCGGGACCCGCACCCGATCGACCATCAGGTTCCCGGCCGGGTCGAGCACCGACGCCTTGAACCCCGAGCCGCCGATGTCCAGCGCCAGCGTGCACGGCATCGGCCGGTCCTTGGCCGGCTGCGGTCCTCGGGTGGACCTCGGCGGCCGGGCGGCGGGGGTCGACCGGAGATTGGCGACCGTGGCCGGCGTCGATTGAGGGTTGGCGCTGGTGCGCCGGGGGGTGCTCGCGTTTGCCGGTTCAGCCCCGGTCGGACCGGGCGGGGTCTCGGCCATCTGACCACTCCTCCCTTTTCGGCTCAGAGTGACATTGACACTAGCAGCGCGGCAACAGGCGGGACGAGGCCACGCCCCCGGCGGTACTGGAACCGGATCGCGGCATGCCGAGGAGCAGGTCGATCAGCAGGCCCGTCCACCCGGTCTGGTGGGCCGCCCCCAGCCCGGCGCCGGTGTCGCCGTGAAAGTACTCGTGGAACGGGATCAGGTCATGCCAACGGGGGTCGGTGTCGAACCGGGCGACGCCTCCGTGGACCGGCCGCCGGCCGCCGGGCCCCTCGGTGAACAGCGACCGCAACCGGCTGGCCAGGTCGATGGCGACCTGCTGGAGCGTGAGCTGCCGGCCGGAGCCGGTGGGGTGCTCGACGGTG
>DAIQBQ010000320.1:0-3714 GCA_036781065.1 Actinomycetota bacterium | reverse complement strand
CCGGTGGCAGGCGAGCCCGATCCTGAGATAGATGCCGGCCGGCGTCCGGTCACCACCGAGCTGAGCCCCGAAGGCGGCGGGACGCGCAGCAAGCTCACCCCCAAGGAGATCCAGCGCGAGCTGCGGGCCGGGCGTAGCGTTCTCGAGGTCGCCCGGATGGCCGGGACAGAGATCGCCTGGATCGAGCGCTTCCAGTGGCCGATCCTGGCCGAGCGGGAGGGCATCATCGAGGCGGTCAAGAGCGGGATCCTGTCGAGGCCCAAGCTGGGCCGTTCCGGGATGAGCGTCGACGAGGCGATCACCGCCAACTTGAAAGAGCGCAAGGGCCCGGTGTCGACCCAGGGGAAGGGCGAGGGCTGGTCGGTCGCCCGGGTTGACGGGGCCTGGGAGGTCTCGTACCGGTACTCGGTCAGGGGCGAGGCGCGGGACGCCCGGTTCAGCTTCGACATCGACGCCCGCACCGTGAAGGCGCTCAACGCCGTCGCCGTCCAGGTCGGCTGGCGGGCCGAGGAGCCCGGAGCGAACGCGGCGGCGAGCCAACCGGAGGGCGGGGCAAACCCGGGAATGGCCCGGGCCAACCAGGCGTCGCGGGCCCGGTCTGGCGGCGACCCCGAAGGCGACCCGGCTCGGCCGGGCCGGGCGAATCTGTGGGGGTCGGCGATAGCCCGGGGGGCCTCGGCCGCAGCCGGGGGTGCGGCCCTGCCGCGTCCGGCGGCCCCGGTGCGGGGAACGGCCCCGGGGCGGGGAACGGGCTCGGGGCGGATGCCGGGGCAGCCGGACCCCATGCGGGGAGGTGCCCGAGCGCCGATGGTCGACCGGGCGATCGCTGACCGGACGAGGGGCGAGCCCACGATCGGCGAGTTGATCCGGGGCAAGGGCGCTCCCGATGATCCGCAGAGCCCGTGGGCTCGGAAGGACCGATCGGCCGCAGGCGGTCGCGATCCAGACCGCGGCGGGCGCCAAGGGGGGCGGGGCGGAGGTCGTCCTGAGCCGGACCGGCAACGCAGGGCAGTCCCACCCGGCGCCCGCCCGCCGGTTGCCCGAGGGCCGCAGGACCAGAAGCCCCAGCGCCTGCTGTCAAACGGCGACGAGGAGGATTTCAGGGCAGCCGTCGCCCGCACCCGGGCGACCCGCATGGCCCCCGAGCGGCGGGACCCGCAGCCGGAGGAGCGCCGGCCCGACCCGCCGCGGGCGCCGGCCAAGAAGCGGCTCCCCGACGACTGGCTGCTCGACCCCTAACCCAGCCTTGAGCGGCCGGGCCCTTGAGCGGCCGGGCCCGAAACGCCGGCTACGACTGCGCCGTGCTCTTGGCAGCTCCCCGCGACACCGGCAGCCCGCACGTGGGGCAGCGGAACGGCTTGAACGCTGCCATGAGCAGCCGGATCCCGTAGACGATGAACGGGAAACTCGGGCCGGGCACCTCCCGGGTGGCCTCGACCGTGCCGTGGGTTGGGCAGGTACCGGTACGCGTCTGGGTCTTGGTTGCCATGATCTCCTCCTATCCGTCCTGTGCTACTTCGCAATCGGGAGCCAGCTGAAGCGACGTAGCGCGATGAGCAGGCCCCCCAGCCCCCAGGCGGCCACGATCAACAGGTCCCACCCGGCGAACCCGGCGCCGACGGTGTGCGGGTTGTAGGCCGTGAGCAGTGCCGAGGCCAGGTGCTTGACCGGGAACACGGAGGCGACGTTGACGAGCCAGTGCGGGAGCTGCGACACGGGGACGAACACGCCTGAGATGAAGTAGAGCGGGAGCATCACCGACTGGGTGGCGGGCTGGGCCGAGTCCTGGTCGTGGATCACCGACGCCAGCCCGTAGGCCAGGCAGCAGAACGACACCGCCCCGACGATGATCGTCACCACCAACGCCGCTGCGGTGCGGGCCGGGAACTGCACGCCGTAGAAGATCCAGCCGATCCCGAGCAGGACCGCGGCGATGCCCAGTGCGGCCACCACCGCGGTGAGGGCGCGCCCGGCGATCACCGCTTTGGCTGGGACCGGCGTGGCCCGCCGCCGCTTGAGCACCCCGGCCTCGCGCTGGGCGGTCACCGCGATCACCAGGTTGACGAACGAAGCGGCGATGATGCCCAGGGTCATGATCCCGGGCACGTACTCCACAGTGGCGCTCACCCGGCCACCGGCGATCGGGATGGTGTGGCCCTTCCCGCCGAACAGTGCTGCCAGCAGGACAAGGAAGATGACCGGCAGGGCGAGGGTGAAGAACTGGTACTGCGGGTTGCGCAGGAAGGCGCGCAGGTCGTAACGGAACTGGTGCAGCGACATCCCCATGGCTGGGCTCATCGCGCTCCCTCCGGGTCTTGGGTCAGCGACAGGTAGACGTCCTCCAGCGACGGGCGGCGCACGTCGATGTCGGGCAGATCGGCCCCGTGGCCAAGCGCCCAGGTGGCCAGCATCTGGAGGTGGACGAGCGGGCCTTCGCTGCGAATCACTGTCGTCCCGCCGGGCCCCTCCTCGGCGAGCGGCCGCAACCCCGCGGGCAGCTCCCGCACCGGCAACGACGCGGGCAGGGTGAAGGTGATCGCTGCCGTCATCCGGTCCCGTCCCCCGAGCGTGTGCGGGGTGCCCCGGGCGACGACCTGGCCGGCCTTCATCACCGTGATCCGGTCGGCAAGCGCCTCCGCCTCGTCCATGAAATGGGTTGTGAGGAACACGGTCTTGCCGAGGTCGCGCAGGCCGGAGATCACGTCCCAGGCGGCTCGCCGGGCCGAGGGGTCGAAGCCGGTGGTCGGCTCGTCGAGGAAGATCAGCTCGGGGTCGCCAATGATCGCCATGGCGAAGTCCAGCCGCCGCCGCTGCCCTCCGGAGAGCTCGGTGCCCATGGCGCCCTCACGGCCCTTCAGGCCGACCAGCTCGATGGTCTCGGCGACATGCCGGGGGTGGCTGTAGTAGCCGGCGTACAGCTCCAGGCACTCGCGTACCGACAGTCCCGGCTCGGGCTCCGACTCCTGGAGCACGACCCCCACCCGGTCCCGCCAGTCACCGCCGGCGTGGGCCGGGTCGATCCCGAGGACGCTGACCTCGCCGGCTGTGCGTGCCCGGAAGCCCTCCAGGATCTCCACTGTCGTCGTCTTGCCGGCGCCGTTGGGGCCGAGGAAGGCGAAGATCTCGCCGCGGTGCACGTCGAGATCGATCCCGCGCACCGCTTCGTGGCCGCCGTACTTCTTGACCAGGCCGCGGACCCGGACGACCGGTTCGGCGACAGCCTCGGTGCCAGGGGCGGCAGTGGTCTCGGTGCTCTGCATTGGCGCCTCCGTCGTTGCTCGGGTTGATGGTCAGAGTGTGCTCCTGGGGAAGGGCGGGGGGCATCGGCGCAGGGGATGATCCTGGGGGCCTGGCTGCCGACCGGCTTGGGGTGGATGCGATCCACCCGTGGGTGGACCTCCCCGGCGATCGGTGCCCTCCGGAGGGCCGAAGACGGGGCCCCGCGCCGGGCGTACAGTTGCGCGGTGACCGATACCGTGGGGTCACCCGCGGCCGGCTCGGCAGCCCTGCCGGCCATGCGCATCCTGCGCCCGCTCGCCGTCGCCGTCGTCGGCTTCGTGGCGGTCGAGTCCTTCCTCGGATCGCCCGGACCGGGGGTGCACGGGAAGTCCCTGCTGGTCGCCGCCGCACTGGCGGTCTTTGTCGCCGGGACCGGTTCCCTCACCATCCTGGCGAAGGCCCCGCGCCCCGCCCGCCCGCTGCTGATCCTGCTCA
>DAIQBQ010000319.1:0-3737 GCA_036781065.1 Actinomycetota bacterium | reverse complement strand
CGGCGCCCGGTTCCGGCCGGGCGCGGGCGGGCTCAGATCACCGCCGACAGGCGGTTCGATGCGATGAACTCCTCGGTCATGGTGAACGCCTCCCGGGTCAGCGCCCGGGTCTTGCGGCTGAAGATCACCGCCAGCTCGCGCCGGCCATCCGGGTAGTGGAGGAAGACCTTGATCGTCGAGGCATCGATCTCGACCTCGTTCCACGACGACGGGGTCAGGCCGCGCAGGCGCTTGGTGGCGCAGGTGCCGGAGTTGGCGATCAGGATCCCGTTGATGCCCCAGAAGAACGGGACGTGTTTGTGGCCGGAGAGGATCAGGTCGATGTCGAGGTTGGTCAGCTGGGCGAGCAGGTCCCCGGCGTCCATGACGATGTTGCGCTCCCGCCCGGTGCCGGGGACCGACACCAGGTGATGGTGAATGGCGAAGATCTTGATGTCGTCCGGGTCCCGGTACTGGGAGCGGATCCAGGCGTACCGGTCCCGCCCGACCCGGCCCTCGTCGAGGTCCGGCTCGGAGGAGTCGACGCCGACGACGGTGAACCCCGTCGCTCGCAGCCGCTCCGCCCGCACCGGGTCGAACTCGTAGCGGAACTTCGAGAAGCGGTCGCCGAAGAAGCGCTCGAAATGCACCCAGCCCACGTTGCGGGCGTCGTGGTTGCCCGGGATGATCCCCTTTGGGTGCTCGATCTGCGACAGGATCGCCGCCGCCTCAACGTACTCGTCCTCGTAGCCGGCGGCGGTCAGGTCCCCGGCGACGACGACCACATCGGGCCGCATGGTGTTGATGCGGTCGATCACCTTGGCCATCACGTCGTGCTGGAAGGTGACCTCACCAGCGTGCATGTCCGAGATGTGGGCGATGCGTAGCGGGATTTGCGAGTATGCCATCTCCGTGCCTCTCTTCCTGACGGCTTAGGATAATTGAGGCACAAGCTTCTCCGGCGGAGGAAAGTATGGCCCACAGCCTGGTGCAGTCGTTGCGAGGGGTGCCCGAGTTCTCCCCGCTGGACGAGCACAGCCTGCTGGCGATCGTCGGCGAGAGCATGAACCTGTTCTGGCGGGCAGGCGGCACGATCTTCGAGCCGGGCACCCCAGGCGACGCCCTGTACATCGTGCTCACCGGCGAGGTCATGATCTCCGAACGGGACGCCGAGGTTTCCCGCCTGTTCCCGGGCGACTCGTTCGGCGAGATGTCGCTGCTGCTCAACACCACGCACTCCCGGAAGGCGACGGCGGTCGGCGATTCCGAGCTCCTGGTGCTGCCCAAGGAGGCGTTCCTGGCGGTCCTCCGGACCAACAAGCGCGTCGCCGACCACTTCGATTCGATCGTGCACACCCGGCGTCCGGATGCCCCGGTCGACGTCACCGGCGTCGCCTGAGACCTGGTCCACCGATGCCCTACCCGAAGAAGCTCTTGAACCCAGGCGAGCAAATTTCCTTCGACCTGCACCCGCACTGGTGGTACTTCTCCGGCATCGCCGTCATCGGCGTCCTGCTTCTCGCGGCAGGGATCGTCGTCGTCGTGGCATTCACCGGGAACGCCAATACCGTGCTGGGCGACGCCGATGCTGGGCTGTCCGTCCTGTGGCTGATCTGGCTGGGGGCCAAGGTGCTCGCCTGGCGCTCGACCCATTTCGTGCTGACCACCGACCGGCTGATCTTCCGCTCCGGCGTCCTCGGCCGGCAGGGCCGGGAGATCCCGCTGGAGCGAGTCAACGACATCTCGTTTCACCAGAGCCTGTTCGAGCGCATGGTGGGCACCGGCGACCTGGTGATCGAGTCCGCCGGCCGGCAGGGCCAGGACGTATTCAGCCGCCTGCCCCACCCGGACCGGGCGCAGCAGTCGATCTACACGGAGATGGAGAACAACCGGCACCGCTACGAGGGCGGCGGGGCGGCGGCGGCGCAGGCAGGCCCGCCAGCGGAGACCATCGCCCAGCAGATCGCCGACCTCGCCCGGCTGCACGACCAGGGCGTCCTGAGCGACACCGAGTTCCAGTCCAAGAAAGCCGACCTGCTGAACCGGATGTAACGCCACACCACTTGCTTCGTCAGCCGATCAGCCCGTGGCGGTAGGCGTAGCTGACTGCCTGCGCCCGGTCCCGCACCCCGGTCTTGGCGAACAGGTGGTTGATGTGGCTCTTCACCGTGGTCTCGCCCACCACCAGCCGCTCGGCGATCTCGGCGTTGGAGAGGCCCTCGGCGATCAGGACGAGGACCTCGCCCTCCCGCGGCGTCAGGTCGTCGGGCAACACCGGCTGGGCGGCAGGCGCGCCCGGGGCCGGGGTGACCGCCACCGCCTGCACCAGGTGGTGCTGGACCGCCGGGTCGATCGCTGCCTGGCCGCGGGCGACCTGCTGCAGCGCTCGGCGTAGCTCGTCGGCCCCGGCGTCCTTGGTGAGGTAGCCCCGGGCGCCGGCGCGGAGGGCGTCCATCACCGAGCGGTCGTCGGCGTAAGTGGTCAGCATCAGGACGGCGACCGACGGGTCCTGCGCCCGGAGCCTCCGGGTTGCGTCGACGCCGTCGCACCGGGGCATCCGCAGGTCCATCAATACGACATCGGGGTGCAGCGTGGCGGCGGCGGTCACCGCCTCCTCGCCATCGGCCGCCGTCCCGACCACCTCCACCCCCTCCAGCAGCGCGATCAGGGTGCCCAGCGCTTCGCGCACCACCCGCTGGTCGTCGGCCACCAGGACCCGGATCGGGCTCATGCGCCGGCGTGGGGAGTTGTCGGGGGGACCTGCAGCTCGACCCGGAACCCGTGCTCGGTCGGGCCGGCGGCAAGCGAGCCGCCCAGCAGCTCCGCCCGCTCGCGCATGCCGGCCAGCCCGTAGCCGGTGCCGCCCAGGCCGGAGTCACCGGCACCGTTTGGCGAGAAGTTCTCGACGCAGAGCCCGGCCCCGCCGGGGTTGTAGGCCAGCCGCAGCTCGACCCGCTCGGCAGCGGCGTGCTTGCGGATGTTGGTGAGCGCCTCCTGGGCGACCCGGTAGAGCGTCAGCCTGGCCTCGGGGCCGAGGTCGAAGGGGTCGCCGGTGGTCACCAGGGTGCACGGGACCCCGGAGTCCTCCTGGAACCCGGCGGCCAACCCGGCCAGGCGCTCCGGGCCCGGCAGCTCGTCGTCGCGCAGCACCCCGATCGCCCGGCGGGCCTCGTCGAGCCCGGTCTTGGCCAGGCTGTGCGCCCGGTCGACCGCACCAGACACCGCCGGGCTCGCCCCGTCCCGCTGCGCCAGCAGCCGGGCCCCCTCGAGGTTCAGCACCAGCCCGGAGAGCGTGTGCGCCAGCACGTCGTGCATCTCCCGGGCCAGGCGCTGGCGCTCGGCAAGCGCGGCCGCCTGGGCCTGGGCGGCCCGGGTCTGCTCGACCTCTTTCAGCAAGCGTTCCTGCTCCTCGGTGTTCTCGCGGAACCGGCGGGCCAGCAGGGCGACGCCGTACACCCCCGCCACACCGATGTCGACCTGGATAATCCCCTGGATCCGGGGGTGGACCGTGAGCAGCCAGCCGCCGGCCAGCGCCACCATGGCGCCGGCGGCGATCGCCGCGCTGGCGGCGGCCGGCAGGGTGAGCGCCGCCGAGGCCACCGCGAAGAAGGCGCCCAGGAAGCCAGGCCCGTCGGGCTGCGCCTGGATCAGCGCTGCCGAGCCGAGGATGCTGAGCAGGATCAGCAGCGGGCGGGCGGGGCGCTGGGCCTTCGCCAGGATGGTGAGGGAACCGGTCCCGGCGACAAAGACCGCCAGTG
>DAIQBQ010000318.1:0-3742 GCA_036781065.1 Actinomycetota bacterium | reverse complement strand
GGGATGGCCGCCACACCGGACGGCGGCGGGTACTGGCTGGCCACGTCAGCCGGGACGGTCTACGCCTACGGCGACGCCCGTGCCATAGCGGGGCCCGCTGCCGCGGCGACGGGGCAGCCCGTCGTGGCGATTGCCGCCACCCAGGACGGCGGTGGGTACTGGCTCGCCGGTGCGGAGGGGGCGGTGTACGGGGCCGGCGACGCTGCCAACCTGGGCTCGCTCTCGATCGCCCTCAACGAGCCGGTGGTCAACCTGCGGCGAACCCCGGACGGGGGCGGCTACTGGCTGGTTGCCGCAGACGGCGGCATCTTCAACTTCGGCGACGCACCGTTCCTCGGGGCGGGGTAGCTCAACGGTTATCGGGAGGCGCTGGCGTAAGCTGGTGAGAGTAGCGGTCGTGGATGACGGGGATCGGAAGACTTTACCATTGGGCCCGGGTCTCGCCAGGTAGTGGATTGGATAATGGTGGTGCGGTAGGTTACTGGCTGAAGGCTCCCGGAAGGAGGCGTCAGAATGAGCGATAAGGACAAGGGCAAAGACGAGGTCGACAAGGCAGCGGCCTACTTCCAGAAGCAGGCGGGGTTCACCGGACCGGCCTTCCCCGGGTCGCAGCCGCCGCCACCCCAGACCCCCCAGGCCCCGCCGCCCCCACCTTGGGCGCGCGGAGATGCGCCGATGTCGGAAGCCACGAAGAACGCGGCGGCCTACTTCGGCCGGGTCTCCGGCGGGGGAGCCGGGGCGGGCGCATCGCCACCTCCGGCGCCCAGCTTCTCCGGCCCGACGTTCTCGCTGGCTGGACGGGGTTCCGCCCAGCCCGGCCCGGAGCAACCCCAGCCCGCGCCCGCCCCGCCATCGACACCCACCCCCGAACCACCGGGCGAGGCGCCGGAGAGTGAGGGCAGGGGAGGCGGTCGCTTCAAGAAGTTCCTGAAGCGTTAGCGCCCGCCAGCCGGCCGCTCAGCTACAGATTGTGGAGTTTTTTCGCCGAAAAGCTGGATCCGGAAAAAACTCCACAATTCCGCGGATCGCGGGTAGTCCCGCTCAATGCCGGAACTCAGCGATCGCTTGGGCGACCAGCGGCGGGGGGACTGCTTCCTCCCGGTCCGAGAGGGCGTTCTGGAAGCTGCGCTGCGCCACCCGCAGCACCTCGCGGATGCCACGGCCGGAGTCGTAGTACCGGGCCAACGCCGCCAGCCCGGCCGGGTGGAGCACCTCCCCGACGTCGGCAGGAACCTCGGCGACGGCGAGGCGGTGCTCCAGGATCCGGTGCAGCCCGGCCTCCGGTGCCCGCAGCCGGGGGATCCGGACCTCCCCGGTCAGCAGCGCGCTGGCGTCCCGGTACCCGGTCAGGCCGAGGTAGGTGTCGTGGACCGCCAGCACGAGCCCGGCGTCGAGTTCCTTGGCCAGCATGCGGACCCCCCGGAGGAAGAACGCGTTGGCCACCTTGGAGCGGTCGGAGCCGGGGATGCGGACCCAGGTGTCGGAGTCGTCGAACACGAAGACCGGCCACAGGTCGTGCGAGCCAAAGAGAGCGACCATCCGGCGCAGGTGCTCGATGGCGTCGCTGGAGGAGCCCCGCTCGTCGTAGGCCTCGCCGGTCTCCCGCACCTCATGGGCAAGGTCGGCGTTGGCCATCCACAGCGGCAGCCCGACGTGGTAGGTCCGCACCTCCGAGGAGCCGGCCCGCCGGCCGATGCCGGCACCCCGGCGCAGGTCGGCCTGCTCGGCTGGGCTGAACCGCTCCTGGGTCGCCCAGCGAGTGACGAAGCGCGCGATGTGCCTGGCCAGCAGGCCGGGCTCACTGACCGTGCGGTCGACCTCGGCGGCCACTGGGACCCGCAGCGGCAGTATCCGCTCGGGCAGCATCACCGACAGCGGGCCGAGGACGGCGGCGATCACGCTCGACTTGCCCGAGCCGCTCTCGCCGATCACCACGACCCGCCCGCCGGTGGCGAGCAGCCGGGCGAGCATCGCCTCGGTGCGCGGTTCGCCGTTGAGCTCGTCGAAGGCGACGTGGTAGAGGAGCAGGTCCTCGAACCGGTGCGTTGGCTCGAGCGCCCGGGTGGTCTCGACGGCCCGCAGCTGGTCGTAGCTCATCTGCCTGATTCTCCTTCGGTTGGCTTGGCTCGCGGGGCGAGTTCGGCTGGCCGGTAGACCTTGCGCGGCCGCCCGGCCGCCCCTTTGGCCTCGGAGGCGGTGACCAGCCGCGCCGCTTCCAGCTGGCCCAGCACCTGGACCGCCCGGGTCCGGGTCCAGCCCAGCCGGTCGAGCAACACCGGGTCGCTGGCGCTCGCCGAGCCGAGCGCCTCCAGCTCGGCAAGGAGCATCGCCGCCGGGCGTCCCAGCTCGGCTGCCGTCGACAGCCGGCGGGCCTGCCCGGCAGCGAGGTCCTCCGGGGAACTGCCTTCCTGCAGCGCCGAGCGGGCCATTGCCAGCAACCGTCGGGGGTTCCCCTCGTCGATCTTGCGGGCCAGGCGGCGCCCGGCCTCGCCGGCCCGGGCCGACAGCAGCGACGCCTGGGCGTCCCGGTCCAGCTCGGCGAGGACGATCACCCGGTCGAAGAAGGCGTCGACCGGGGGTTCCCGGTAGGTCCCGGCGTCCCGGTCCCCGGCGGCGACTACCCATGAGAAGGGGAGTTGCCACACCTCGTCGCGGAGCCGCCCGAACAGGGTCTGCGCGGTCCGGGGCGAGGGCTCGTCGACCAGGATCGCCCGCCGGGTCTTTTTCGCCGCGCCGGCCCGCAGCCGGTGCACCGCCTCGGCAAGGTCGGTGTCCTCGTCCGGCGCCCCACCCGCCGGCGAGGCCAGCCCGAGGCGCCTGCTGATCAGCGCGACCAACTCCCGCCCGGTGCCCGCCTGCCCGCCGGGGACGAAAGCGGGGTTCGCATCCGGGTGCTGCCGGCGCAGCTCGTAGGCGACCTGGCGGAGCAACGTCGTCTTGCCCGAGCCCCGGTCCCCGATCACGAGCACGTTGCGCCGGTGCTCGGCGGCGCCGGCGATCTCGGCCGCCTCGGCCTCCCGCCCGGCGACGAGCGCCTGGTCCGGCTTCGTGTCGAGCAGCGGCCGCCCGGAGATGTCCATCGCTCACATATATTACAGTAAATTTGGTTAGATGACTTGGTGGCCGCCTGCGGGGACCCGGCCACGCCGAGCTTGGTGATCACCGGTATGCTGCCGCGCGACCTGCTCGGGCACGCCCTGTTGACCCCGCCCGGGGCCACCGGCCGGCGGGTCCTCATCTTCTGGAGGCGTTGCAATGGCTGAGACGGGTGCGTCGGCGGTGGGCCGCTGGTTCGTGGGCACCGGCAGCGCTCCCGGGCTTCATGTTGAGGGCAACCCCAACCAGGATGCGGCCGGGTTCGCCACCGCCGGGGACTCGATCGTGATCGCGGTCGCCGACGGGCACTCCGGCGCCCGGCACTTCCGCAGCGACCGGGGTGCCCGCTTCGCGGTCGACTCCGCCTGCGAGGCGGGCGCCGAGCTGGCCGCCGAGCTCGATGGCCTGGGCAACATCGAGGAGCTGATCGAGCTCGTGAACAAGCGGCTGCTCCCGGAAGTCGTCGACCGCTGGGAGGAACGCGTCGCCGTCGACGTCAGCGAGGACCCGTTCCCAGGGGACGGCACCGCCCTGGGTGGGCGGGCCGACGCCGTCGTGCCCTACGGGTCGACGCTGCTGATGGCGCTCGTCTCGCCGGTCTGGGCCGTTGCGGCACAGGTCGGCGACGGCGACATCCTCGTTGTGG
>DAIQBQ010000317.1:0-3752 GCA_036781065.1 Actinomycetota bacterium | reverse complement strand
CTGGCCCACCCGCTGCTGCTCGCCGCCGCGCTGATCCCGGCCCCGGCGCTGCTGCCGGTGCCGACGCCGCACGGGGCCCCGGCGACGATCGCCCTGGTCCAGGGCAACGCCCCCAGCCAGGACCCGGCCGACCCGCACGCGCTCGACCAGGCGGCGCTCGACGACCAGGTCGCCGAGACCCGGCAGCTGGCGGGGAAGCGGGTGGCGCTGGTCGTCTGGCCGGAGAGCTCGGTCGGCCACAACCCGTTCACCGACCCCGGCCTGCTCGACCCGATGCTGGCGTCGATCCGGTCGGTCGGTGCGCCATTCCTGGTCGGCGCCACCGTCCCGGCCGCCGCCCCCCCAGGCTCAGACGGCACCACCCCCCGGTTCCGCAACGAGAGCCTGCTGTTCAGCGCGACCGGTTCACTCGTTGGCCGGTATGTCAAGATGCACCTCGTGCCCTTCGGCGAATACATCCCGGCCCGGCGCCTGCTCGCCGGGTGGATCAAGGAGCTGAACCGGGTCCCGGCCGATGGCATCCCCGGGACTTCCCCGACCGTTTTCCGGCTCGCCGGGATCCCGGGTGGCCGGGTCGCTTCGGTGATCTGCTACGAGACCGCCTACCCGGAACTGGTCCAGACCTTTGTGGCTCATGGGGCACGCCTCATCGTCGTCTCTACCGATAACTCGTCCTACGCCCGGTCGGCCGCCAGCGCCCAGATGGTGGCGATCAGCCAGCTGCGGGCCGCCGAGGAGCGGATGTGGGTGACCCAGGCAGCGATCACCGGGATCTCGGCGGTGATCGAACCGGACGGGAAGGTCAGCGCCGAGACCGGCCTGTTCGAGCCGGCGCTGCTGACCCCGACCGTGCGTTTCGCCACAACGACCACGGTCTACGGCCGGTTCGGCGACTGGTTCCCGGTGCTCGTCCTGGTGATCGGGGCGGCGATGCTGGCGCCCTGGCCGGGCCGCCCGCGCCGGGCGGCAGAGGCCCCCGCGCAGCAATGGGGGCATGCGGCATGAGTGAGCAGGAGGCTCCGCACAGCCAGGCGGGCGCGATCCGCTCCGGTGCCGGCGCGCTCGTCGTCGTGCCGACCTTCAACGAGGCCGAGAACATCGAGGCGATCCTGAAGGCGGTCGCCGCCGCCGCACCAGAGGCCGGCGTCCTGGTCGTCGACGACGGCTCGCCGGACGGCACCGCCGCCCTGGTCGACCAGGCTGCCGCCGCCGACGGGCGGATCCACCTGCTCCGGGGTCAGGGCAAGGCCGGCCTCGGTGCCGCCTACGTGCGCGGCTTCAACTGGGGCCTGGCCGCCGGCTACCAGCGCTTCGTTGAAATGGACGCCGACTTCTCGCACGACCCGGGCACGATCCCGGACCTGCTCGCCACCACCGAGACCTGCGACGTGGCGATCGGCTCCCGGTACATGCCGGGCGGCGGGGTGGTCGGCTGGTCGAAGGGCCGGCACGCGCTCTCGATGGGCGGCAACCTGTACTCGCGGATCGCCCTGGGCTTCGGGGTCAGGGATTCGACCAGCGGCTTCCGTTGCTACCGCGCCCGGGTCCTCAACGCCATCGACCTACCGAGCGTCCGGTCCAACGGCTACGCCTTCCAGATCGACATGACCTATCGCTCGTGGCGGCTTGGCTACCGGATCTGCGAGATCCCGATCACGTTCCGCGAGCGCTCGCTCGGGGCGTCGAAGATGTCCAAGTCGATCGTCAGCGAGGCGCTTATGGCGGTCGCTGGCTGGGGTGCTCGGGATCTGGTCCGTCGCCAGCGTCGGCCGGGCACCCCTCCGTCCTCAGACGGGTGACCGGCCGGCCGCTCCCCCCCTTACGGGCCGGCCCCCCCTTACGACACCGGCGTCCTACCCCTACAGACCTTGCCCACCTCGGAGCCCCCTGGAGGTAGGGCAACTGCCGCCCCGCCCGGACCAGCCCAATGAGCGGGCCTGCGGGGCCGCAGTTGCTTTCTGAGCGAAACGGGCGATATGCCCCGGAGTACCCCCGTCCTCCGGGGCATATCACGTCCGGCCTTGACGCCCCCCGCCATCGTGGCCGTCACGCCCAGTCACGTAGATTGCTTCGGCACTAAATGGGGGAGTCTTGAGGGGTTAAGAGAACCGTAACCTGGCTACCTCAAACGGGGGATCTCGGCTATGGCAGAGAAGGGCCATGCGGCCCCGCAGGAATCCCGCGGAAGCCTGGAACCGGTCTTCGATCAGGGCGGCGCCCCGCTGAACGGGCCTGCCCGCTAATCTTGCACCTCGACTCTTGGGCTCGGCACTTGCTCGCGCGCCGTTACGGAAGGGCGCGAGCTCTTCAACTGGTTACGGAGGTGACGTCATGGCAACGAAGGTGGCAGTGCTCACCGGCGGGGGCGACTGCCCCGGGCTCAACCCGGCGATCCGCGGGCTGGTGTACCGCGGGCTGGACTACGGGTTCGAGTTCATCGGTCTCGAGGACGGCTGGCGCGGCCTGGTCGAGGGGATCACGACCCCGCTCGGGCTCGCCGAGGTCAAGGACATCGTCAATAAGGGCGGCACCATCCTGGGCACGTCCCGCACCAACCCGTTCAAGAAAGAGGGTGCGGTCGACAAGTGCCTGGCGACGTGGAAGTCGCTCGGCCTCGACGCCCTGGTGGCCATGGGCGGGGAGGACACGCTCGGCGTCGCCACCAAACTGCACGCCCTGCATGGGCTGCACGTCGTCGGGGTGCCCAAGACGATGGACAACGACCTGTCGGCCACCGACTTCACCTTCGGCTTCGACACCTCGGTCTCGGTCGCTGTCGACGCCGCCGAGCGCCTGCTCGACACCGGCCGGAGCCATCGCCGGATCATGATCCTGGAAGTGATGGGCCGGCACGCCGGCTGGGTGGCTTTGTACACCGGGCTGGCCACCGGGGCCGATTGGACGCTGCTGCCGGAAGACGAAAACATCGACGTCAAGGCGATGTGCGAGCACCTGAAACTGGTCCACGCCCGCAACCGGGTGGCCCTGGTGATCGCCTCCGAGGGGATCAAGGTGCCCGGGAGCGACACCGGAGCCGAAGAGCTGGACGACTTCGGCCACATGATCCTGCGCAACCGTGGCGTCGGCGAGCAGCTGACCAACCTGATCGAGCAGTACACCGGAGTCGAGACCCGGTACGCGGTGATCGGCCACATCCAGCGGGGCGGGGCGCCGACCCTCTTCGACCGCATCCTGGGCCTCCGGGTCGGGGTCAAGGCGGCGGACCTGGTCCACGACGGCGACTGGGGCAAGATGTCGGCGCTCCGGGGCAACGACGTGATCGGCGTCCCGCTGGAGGAGGCCACCTCGGTGCTCAAGGTCGTCCCGCCGGAATGGCAGCAGTTCCTGACCAGCTTCTCCAAATAGCGGCCAGCCGCGGCTCGGCCAGCTGACCGGGAGCCGGCCGGCCTGAGGGTTCCTCCACCAGACGCTACGGCGCTCGGCCGGTAGCATCGCGCTGCCATGGCCCTGACCCTGCTGGTCGACGCCCCCAGCCTGATCTACCGGGCGCTGTTCTCGACCCCGGACACCGTGCGGACCCCGTCCGGGAAGCCGATCAACGCCGCCTACGGCTTCCTGGGGATGCTGGCCGCCCTGGTGGCTGCCCGGAAACCGGATGCGCTGGCCTGCGCCGAGGATGCCGACTGGCGGCCGCAGTGGCGGGTCGAGCTGATCCCCGGCTACAAGCTGCACCGCACGCTGGAGGGGAGCGCCGCGGTCGAGGCGGAGCAGCGGCTGGCCCCGCAGTTCCC
>DAIQBQ010000316.1:0-3758 GCA_036781065.1 Actinomycetota bacterium | reverse complement strand
ACGATCAGCGGGAAGTAGACAGTGGGCGGGTGGTAGCCGAGGTCGATCAGCCGCTTGGCGATGTCCATCGCCCGCACCCCCCGGCTCCGGTACGCCTTGGCGGTGGCGACGAACTCGTGCATACAGGTTCCGGGAAAGGCGGCCGGGAAGGCCTCTGCGATCCGGGCGCGCAGGTAGTTGGCGTTGAGCACCGCCCGCTCCGCCATCCGTACCAGGCCCTCACCCCCGAGCGAACGCAGGTAGGTGTAGGCGCGCACCAGCACGCCGAAGTTGCCGTGGAAACCGTGCATGCGCCCGATCGAGTCCGGCCGGTCGTCGTCCCAGAACCAGCGCCCGGCGCCGGGGTCGTAGCCGACGAGCGGTGTCGGGAGGAACCGCTCCAGCCGCTCGCTGACCGCCACTGGGCCGGCTCCCGGTCCCCCGCCCCCGTGTGGGGTGGTGAAGGTTTTGTGGGTGTTGATGTGGACGATGTCGAAGCCCATGTCGCCCGGGCGCACCTTCCCGCAGATGGCGTTGAAGTTCGCCCCGTCGAAGTAGAGCAGGCCGCCGGCAGCGTGGACCGCGGCGGCGATCGCCTCGATGTCCCGCTCGAACAGCCCCAGCGTGTTCGGGTTGGTCAGCATCAGGCCGGCCACGGTCGGGTCGAGCGCCGCCCGCAATGCGTCGAGGTCGACCAGGCCGCGCTTGTCCGAAGGGATCTGGCGCACGGCGAAGCCGGCGTGGGTAACGCTCGCCGGGTTTGTCCCGTGGGCCGAGTCCGGGATCAGCACCACCGAGCGGGAGTCCCCGGCCGCGGCGTGGAACGCCCGCATCATCAGCAGGCCGGTCATCTCCCCCTGGGCGCCGGCGGCAGGCTGGAAGGTCACCCGGGCCATGCCGCTCAGCTCGGCCAGGAACCGCTCCATCTCCCACAGCAGCTGCAGCGCCCCCTGGACCTGCGCCTCGGGCTGCCACGGGTGGAGGTTGCGGAAACCGGGGAGGGCGGCGACTTCCTCGTGGACCTTGGGGTTGTACTTCATCGTGCACGACCCCAGCGGGTAGACCCCGACGTCGATCGCCCAGTTCTGCTGGGACAGCCGCGTGTAGTGCCGGACGAGGTCGAGTTCGGACACTTCGGGAAGCCGGGGCGGCGCCTTCCTGCGCAGGGACGCCGGGATGGCCTCGGTTGGTGCGGCGTCGACCCCGGCAGCGGGCAGCGCCGAAGCCCGACGCCCGGGCGCGGAGAGCTCGAAGACCGTGCGGGGTTCCCTCCGGGCCGCTCCCTGGGTAGCGCCGGTCATGCCCTGGCTCCCGTGACGACCTCGGCGAGCGCCTTGCACAGGCTTTCGATCTCCTCGACCCGGCGCCGCTCGGTGACCGCGATCAGCAGGCAGTCGGAGAGCGCGGGGTCGAGCACCTCCAGCGACGGGCCGATGAGATAGCCGCGCTCGGCCATCGCATCGATCACTGCCGACGCCTGGCCAGGGACGCGGAGGGCGAACTCCTTGAAGAACGGTGCGGGCGACACCAGGCTGCACCCCGGCACCGACGACGCCAACTCGGCGGCGTAGCGGGCCCGGGCCAGGCAGCACTCGCCGAGCTCGACCAGGCCGGCCGGCCCGAGCCAGGAGAGGTAGACGGTGGCGGCGATCGCCATCAGCGTCTGGTTGGTGCACACGTTGGAAGTGGCCTTGTCCCGGCGGATGTGCTGTTCCCGGGCCTGCAGGGTGAGGACAAACCCGCCCGTGCCGTTGACGTCGACGGTGGTCCCCACGATCCGCCCCGGTACCCGCCGGACGTGGTCCGAGCGGGTGGCGAACAGGCCGAGGTACGGCCCTCCGAAGTTGAGGCCGGTCCCGAGTGCCTGCCCTTCCCCGACGACGACATCGGCCCCGAGCGCCCCGGGTGCCTCCAAGATGCCCGCCGCAGTGGGGTCGAAGGCAACGATCAGCATCGCTCCGGCGCGGTGGGCCGCCTCGGCGGCCGCGGGGAGGTCCTCCAGCGATCCGAGGAAGTTCGGGTGGGCGACGACCAGGGCGGCCGCCCCGTCCAGCGACGCCGGGTCGTCGATGGCGGTCACCCCGTCCAGGAGCGGGGCGGTCGCAAGCTCCCACCCGGGTCCGGCCCCGATCGTGGCCAGCACCTTCCGGTAGTTCGGGTTGAGCCCGCCGCTGACCACCACCCGCTTGCGCCGGGTGGCGCCGGTCGCCAGGTTGACCGCCTCGACCAGGGCGGCGGCCCCGTCGTAGAGGCTGGCGTTGGCGACGTCCAAACCGGTCAGCTCGCAGACCATCGACTGGAACTCGAACAGCGCCCCCAGCACCCCCTGGGACAGCTCCGGCTGGTACGGCGTGTACGAGGTGGCGAACTCCGCCCGGTAGGCGAGGTGTTTGACCACGGCAGGCACGTAGTGGTCGTAGGCTCCCCCACCCGCGAAGCAGGTGAGATCATCGACCGAGATGTTCTTATCGGCAAGCTCAGTCATGACGTTGACGACCTCGGATTCGGACAGCCCACCGGGAAGCGACAGCGGCTGGCCCAGCCGGATCGACTCGGGGATCGGGGCGAAGAGGTCGGCGATGCCGCCGGCACCGATTACGGCGAGCATCGCTTCGATGTCTTCATCGGTGTGCGGCGTGTAGTCCACAGGTGCCCTCCCCTCGCGCGCCCGCCGGGGTTCCGGCTCCCGGGTGTGGTGCAGGCGCTACGACGCGGCGGCCCGCCCCCGGGGGACGAAGGGGGGCCGGGTCACGAAGACCGGTACCCGCTTGCCGCGCACGTCGACCGTAAGCATCGTACCTGGGGCGGCAACGCTGGCAGCGACGAAACCGAGGGCGATCCCACGCTTCAGGCTGGGAGAGAAGTTGCCACTGGTGACCACGCCGACGGCGGCTCCGCCGGGATCGGCGGTGTGGATCTCCTGACTCGCCCGCGGGATGCCGGCTCCCTCGACGGCCAGGCCGACCAGCTTCCGGGCGGGTCCCTCGGCCCGGACCTTTTCGGCAGCCGCCTTGCCCCGGAAGCCGGGCTTGGTCCAGTCCACCGCCCAGGACATGGCGGCCTCGACCGGGTTGATGTCGACCGACAGCTCGTGGCCGTGGAGCGGGTAGCCCATCTCCAGGCGGAGCGTGTCCCGGGCGCCCAGGCCGATCGGCAGGATGCCGTATGGTTCGCCCGCCGCCATCAGCCGGTTCCACACCGCCTCGGCGTCGGCAGCGGGGACGAACAACTCGAACCCGTACTCCCCGGTGTAGCCAGTGCGGGCGACCTGGATGGTGGCCCCATCTAGGTCCATGTCCGCAAAGCGGTGCAGCGCCAGGTCGTTGGCCCCGGGCAGGAGCGCATCGGCGATCGGGCGGGCATCGCGGCCCTGGAGGGCAAGGATCGCCGAGCGGCCCCGGGCGTCAACGATGGCGACCTCGCTGGCCCGGTCGGTGTCGGCCGCGACCGAGCGGAGCACCGACAGCACCGCATCGGTGTTGGCCGCGTTGGGGACGACGAGGTACCCGTCTGGGCGGCGGTAGACGAACAGGTCGTCGATCACCCCGCCCTCCTCGGTCAGCACCAGGCCGTACCGGGCCCGCCACTCCTCCAACCCCGAGACGTTGGCGGTCACGGCGGCGTCGAGCACCCGGCCGGCCCCCGCCCCGGTGACCATCAGCTGGCCGAGGTGGGAGACGTCGAACAGGCCGACCCGCTCCCGGACGGCGGTGTGCTCGGCGACCACCCCGGAGAACTGCAGCGGCATGTCCCAACCGGCGAAGTCGACCAACCGGGCG
>DAIQBQ010000315.1:0-3770 GCA_036781065.1 Actinomycetota bacterium | reverse complement strand
GAGCCAGGCCGGTGCGCTCACGGCGGGCGAACGGGCTGCACCCCTCCGCCTGGGTGCGCAGGGCGGTGGCGAGCCAGGGCTGGACCGGGGCGACGTACTCCTGGCGGAGGCCGGCGTCGGCGACGACTTCGGCTGCGCGGCGAAGCTGCTCGACCGCGGCGACCGGCTCGCCCTCGTTGATGAGCCGCACGGCCTCAGCGATGCGCAGCTCGGTGGCGGTGTGGGCGTCGTCGGTGTGCTTGCTCAACTCCTGGTCGACCAGCCGTGCGGGCAGCTGACCGCTGGTCGACCGGGACCAGATCGACAGCGAGATCCCGGCCGCTGCCTGGTCGCCGATCTCCATCGCCTGCCGGTAGGTGGCCTGGGCCAGCTCCGCCGCCCGGGACAGCTCTCCTAACCGGTAGTGGGCCAGCGCCAGGTGCCAGGCCGCGGTGTTGCCCTCCCACCGGTCGCCGGTGCGCTCCAGCAGCTGCAAGGCCCGGGTGAAGCAGTCGATCGCCGGCCGGTACTGGGAGGCGCCGTAGCGGACGACGCCGAGGAACGACAGCGACTGGCCCTGGCCCCACTGGTCGCCCAGCGCGGTCCGGATCTTGAGCGACCGTTCCGCGTAGGTGATGCCCCGGCGGTACCACGGGATCATCGTCATCACCGGGGCATGCTCCGAGTAGGACTGGGCCAGCTCCGGGCCGGGCGCCCACCGCTCCGCCATGTTCATGCCGCGCAGATGAGCCCAGGCGCAGGGGATGCGGCCGCTGCGGAACCAGTTCACGTAGGCCAACCGGCTGTAGACGTGGGCGGCCAGCGCCTCGGCTTCGGGCATCGGCTTGCGCCGGCGCCGGAGCCGGCGGGGGGTGAGGGTGTGCACCGCCTGCACCGCCAGCTCGACCACAAAGGCGAGGACGAGCAGCGCCCGGTTGCGGGGCACCCGGCGCCCGAGCTCGCCCAGTGCCGCCTGCAGTTCGCCGAGGGCGTCGTTGACGTTGCCGCACCGGAAGGAGACCTCGCCCAGGCGCCAGTCGAGCTGCGCCCGGGCCATCGGGGTCCCGGCGAGCGTCCGCGCCTGGCGGAGGTGGTCGACCGCCTCCGGGTAGCAGCCGCGCAGGCTGAGCACTTCGCCCAGCCCCTCGGCTGCCTGGAGCCGCTGCTCGGGCGTAGCGCCGGCGGCCTCTGCCGCCCGCCCGGCGATCCGGTACTGGGCCTCGGCGACCTCGAGGGCGTACTGCCCCCGCGCCCGCTGACCGGCGGCAAGGGCGTAGGGCAGCGCCCGCCCGGCGGCCCCGGCGGCGTCGAAGTGGTAGGCGAGCTCGTAGATCCGGTCCGGCTTCTGTTCCTCGATCATCTCTGCCGCCCAGAGGTGCAATGCCCGCCGCTCCTCGGCGGTCATGCGCTCCAGCAGCGCCTCACGGAGTTTGTCGTGGAAGAAGACGCAGCGGTTGCCGTCGTCGTCGACCCAGACGATGCGCCGGGCCTGCGCCTCGGCGAGGGCTGGGACCGCCTGCACCGCGTCCAGCCCGGCGAGGGACACACCGAGGCCCAGCTCGAACTCCTTCCCGAGCACGGCGCCGACCGAGAGCAGGGTCAGCGCCGGCGGCGACAGCAGGTCCATGCGCCGGAGCAGGAAGGAGGCAGCCCGGCGGGAGGCCTGCACCCCGCGGAGGGCGACCAGGTCGACGGTCCACGCCTCCCGCGAGGCGACGAGGGCGCCGCACTCGACCATGCCGCGCAGCACCGCGGAGGCCATGAACGGGTTGCCCTGGGACAGCCGGGTGAGGGTCTCGATGGCCGGCTCGGGCAACGGGCCCGCCATCGACTGGACCAGGCCGCTGATCTCGGCGGTCTCCAGCGGCCGCAGCTTGAGCGTGGCCGCCCGGAGCGAGCGCAGCGGGTGCTGGGCGTCCACCTCCTCGGAACGGTAGGCGATGACGATTCCGACCCAGCCGCGGCCGCCGGACGAAGACTGCCACCGGGCGAGGAGCCGGGCGGTGAGGACGTCGGCCCACTGGCAGTCGTCGAGGATCACCAGGGCCGGGTGGCCTTCCCACCCGAGCGCCGACAACAGGTGAGGGAGCGCCATCAGGCTACGCGCCTCGCCGTAGGACTCGGGACCGAGCCGGTCCTCGGGGGAGTCGGCGGCGGGTTCGGGGGCGGTCCCGGGCTGGAGCACCGGGGACAGCTCCGGCAGGGCGGCGACGATTGCCTGGGCATGCTCGCCCACCGCGGCCCGGAGCCGCCCTGGGAGCTCGGGGTCGTTCTCGGCGGCGCTCAGGATGCCCCGGGCGAGGCCCCCCAGCTCCTGGAACGGCCGCTGGCCGGTCTGGTCGAGGCCCTGGCCATGGAGGACCCAGAGCGATCGCTGGGAGGCACGGCGGCCCAGCTCCTCGAGCAGCCGGGTCTTGCCACCGCCAGACTCCGCTTCGACCCCAAGCAGGGTCCCGCGGCCTGCGGCGACCCGCTCGATCTGGCGATTGAGCTCGTCGAGCTCGGCGGTGCGGCCGACGAAGGCCGGCTCGGTCAGTGTCACCCGGCGGTCGTGCAGGCCGATCAGCACGGGGGGGTCGGCCTGGCCGCGGGCGATCGCCGCAGCGATCTCCTCGATGTCGGCCCGGACCGCCGCAGCTGACTGGTAGCGGTCGTCGGGGTTCTTGCGCAGCAGCCGCTCGACCAGCGCCTCGATGGCCGCGGGGACCCACGGTCCGCTCGCGGAAAGGCTGGGCACCGGTGCGGCGATCTGGGACCGGAACACCTCGGCGGCGTCGTCGCCGTCGAACGGCGGATGGCCGGCCAGGCAGGTGAACAGCAGCGCCCCGAGGGCGTAGAGGTCGGCTCGCTCGTCGACCCCGGCCTCGAGCAGCCCCGCCTGCTCCGGGGCGCTGAACTGAGCGGTGCCAACGGGCAGGTCGCGGATCGCCGCCGGGAGGCGGTTGCTGCGGGCCAGGCCGAAGTCGATCAGCTCCGCCCAGGCGGGAGGGGTCGAGGGGTCGATGATCACGTTGGCCGGCTTGATGTCCCGGTGCACGACCCCCTTGGCGTGCATCCGTTCCAGCGTGCCGAGCACCCCAGCAGCCACGACCAGGGTGTCGGTGATCGAGAGGGGAAGGCGGTCTGACAGCGGCGTCCCGTCGATGTAGGGCTGGGCGATGTAGGCGGTGTCCCCGTCGCGCCCGGCAACGACGCCCGCCCCCGGGGGCCGCAGCGACGACACGACCGCCGCCTCGTGCTCGAGGCGCAGCCAGGCGGTGGTCGACAGTGACCCGGCCGGGGTGGTCTTGACGACGACGGCGTGGGGGCCTGGGCTTGCTGCCTCGGCGTCGTCGGCAAGGAAGGTGGAGATGCCGCTGGCGGATTTGAGCAGGCGGCGGACCCGGTAGCGGCCGGCGATGATCAGCGGGGAGAGGTCGGGCGCAGGGCTGGAACGCATCGTCGTCTTCCCGGGACCTTCCGGAGGCGAGCCTGAGTTCGAGCGAGGGCTCATCGAACCAATGATGGCGATTGAGGACCGGCGAAACCATGCCCCGTTGGGCCTATTTTGCCGGACCTTCATGGGCGCCGAACGGCCCGGTGGCCTGGTCCGTTCGAACTAATCCAGGACTAATCAAGGACTAATCCCGGACTAACCCCATCCACGGGATCAGCCTCCGCTCGGCGACCGGTGGGGGTGGGCTAGTCAGATCCGGCGGTTGGCGTCCCCCGCCCGGGGGGCGGCGGGGCCAGCGGCGGCGGGGCTGGCGGCGGTGGGGCTGGCGGCGGCGGAGCGGACGTCGGCGGAGGGG
>DAIQBQ010000314.1:0-3790 GCA_036781065.1 Actinomycetota bacterium | reverse complement strand
GAGGCTGACGGCAACCTCTACCTGATCAGCCAGATGACCTTCACCCAGTACCTCGACGGCATCGCCGAGGTGCCGCCCAGCTGGCCGATGGCCGCGCTGGAGGCGCAGGCGGTGGCGGCGCGGACCTACGCCATCTCGCACATGAACGGTGGCACCGTCGATGGGCTCGACTACAACCTCTGTGCCACCGACCAGTGCCAGGTCTACAGCGGTTCGCAGGTGAGCAACGGGCCGTGGGGCGAGGACTGGGACCAGGCGGTCGCCAACACCGCCGGTCAGATCCTTCAGTACCAGGGCAAGCCGATCGACGCCCTGTACTTCTCGACCTCGGACGGGCACACCTACTCGAACTCGACGGTGTTCGGCGGGTCGCCGCTGCCCTACCTGCAACCGGTCGTCGAGAACGACGACGCCGCCTCCCCGACCTCCCACTGGAGTGTGACGATGCCGCTGACCGACCTGGCGCAGACCCTCAACCTGGCCGGCGCCTGGGGGACAGGGGCGATCTCGTCGGTGAACCAGCAGGGCACCAACCTGACGGTTTCGGGGTCGGGGCAGTCCAAGACGCTGTCGATCACCAGCTTCCGCAACGATCTCAACAACTTCGCCAGCTGCCTGACCCCCAGGCGTTACCCCACCGCCGCCAGCAGCGGTGGCCACCTGCCCCAGACCGTGCCATCGATCTGGATGACGGCCGCCCAGCAGGGCAGCAACGTCGTCCTGGCCGGTCGTGGCTGGGGCCACGGCGTCGGCATGGTCCAGTGGGGGGCGCACGGAAAGGCGGAGCTCGGCCAGAGCTACACCCAGATCCTGGGCTACTACTACGGGGGGCTGCAGCCGGCGACCGTCCCCGAACCGGGCAGTATCCGGGTCCTGCTCGCCACCGGCCTGCAGCAGGTGACCGTGGCGCCGACCGGGTCGATCGCCGAGCGGGGCGGGCCGGCATCCACCCTGTCGGTCCCGGTGACGATCACCGGGGGCCCGGCGATGACCATCACCCCGGCCGCCGCTGGGGCCATCCCCCCGACGCTGACCGTCGACGGCATCTCGGTCACCATGACCGCCCGGGCCGGCCACCCCACGGCCGTCGGCTTCACGCTCAGCCACGCCGCCAACGTCGGCTTCACCTACCAGGGGGCCGGGGTCACCGGCACGGTGGCGGCGACCCCGTTCGCCGGCGGGCCCCAGTCACTGTCCTGGGACCCGGCCGCCGCCGGGCTGGCCCCGGGCAGCTACCAGGTCGCCCTGGTCGCGAGCGACGGCATCTCCCAGGTGGTGTCCGCGCCGGTCACGGTCACCCTGAAGGCCCCGCCGCCGCCATCGCCCTCCCCCTCGGCGCTGGCCGCCCCGTCCCTGACCAAACACCCGCGGCCAGCCAAACTGGCGCGTCCCGGGGGCACCGGCCTCCCGGCGCCAATCCTGGCGGCGATCGTGGTCGGTCTCGCCGCGTTGCTGGCGGGCGCCGGGACGTTGTACGTGCTGCGCTGGAGGAAGCCGAGCTAGTGGTGCGCCGCTACGCTTTTGTGTGTAAAACCAGGTCATATATATGCGTGTTTACGCACAAAACGAAGTGCACCGGCTGCGCTAGCCGGCCCGCGGAGCCGCCGGAGCTGGCGCGTGCCGGCTGAGCGCGCCCAGTGCGGCGCCCAGTGCCAGGCAGCAGGCCGACCCCACCAGCCGGTCCGGCCGGTCGAGGCGCCCGGCGTCGATGGCGAAGCCGGCGGCCTCGACCATCATCGCCAGGCCGAGCACCGGGGCCATCCACCGGGGCCGGAACAGCAGCAGCAGCACGGCGAGCACGAAGCCGGACATGGTCGACCAGGCGGCATAGGCTCCCGCCGTCGCCCAGAACATGGCGATCAGGTAGGGCGGGACGAACAGCACCATCATCAGCGCCGCCCGGGACGGTGACTCGCGGACCGGGGTGGGACCGGAGCTGACCTGGAGGCCCCCTGCGGCGGGCTCGCCCGCCCGGCGCGATTGCCAGGCCAGCCCGGTGAGGATCCCGGCGACCCGATCGGCCTCGGCCTCGGCGGCGTCGAGGCCGAGCAGCAGCTCGGTCCCGTCCTCGAGCGAGACCGTCAGCCGGGACCCGGGGGTCGTTCGCAGCGAGGGTCCGGCCCCGACCGCATCGACCGCCCCGAGCGGCGTCCGGGCGGCGAAGTAGCCGCGCTCTCCCGGGTCCCTGCGCCGCCGCTCCATGACCAGCCAGCCCCCCGAGGCCCGCAGCGTGACCGGGATGCCCGGCGCGCTCTGGCCGCCGACCGGCCCGAGCGACTCCCGGGCGGTGCTCCGCCACTGCTCGGGCAGGCTGCCCAGGTAGAGCAGGGCCGGGACCGACGGTGCCGCCGGGTCAACGGCGGGGAGGTGGTGCTCCTTCTGCCCGCCCGCACTCGATGAGGCCCAGAAGATGGCACCGAGAAGCGGCACCCCGGCGACCAGGCCCCAGCCGAGGCTGTGGGTGGCGACGCCAACCCGCACCGAGACCGAGATCGCCCCGAGGGCGGCGACCGACCAGAGCATCCACCGGGAGCGGATCGGCTCACCCCCGCGGTGATGGTTCACGCTCATCTTCTACCTGCCACCGAGCGCGGGCAATCCATCACCATCGGGATCGGCAGTCGCCCGGCGCGAGTTGAGCCCCGGCGCGCTGCGGTGGTTTCCTGCCGGGAACCCAGCGGACCGCCGACGGCGCCCGCTTACAGGTAGAGCCCCGTGTTGGATTCGGTCCGGTCGCTGGCCACCGCGTGGATGTCCCGCTCCCGGACCACCAGGAAGTCCTGCTGGCGGATCTCGACCTCCACCGCGGACTCCGGTGCGAACAGCACCCGGTCCCCGGGCTCGGTCCCCCGCACGATCGGCCCGGTCGCCACCACCTCGGCCCACAGCGCCCGCTTGGCCTCGGACTCGGCGGTCGCCGGGATCAGGATCCCGGCCCGGGTGCGGCGCTCGCCGAGCTCTTTGGGGACGGTCACCAGGATCCGGTCGGCGGTAATCCGGATCGACTGCCCCAACTCATGGTCTGGCTCGGGCAGCTTCCGGACCGCCGGCCGCTCAGACGGAGGCGACACGGCCCGTCCCTTCGACCATCCCAGGACCCGGCCCCGGCACCCGCCGGAAGGCCAGGCCGCCCTCAGGCGAGGTGTCGACCTCGACGGTGTCCCCCTCGGTATAGCCGCCCTGCAGCAGCGACAGCGAGATCTGGTCGACCAGTTCCTTGGCGATCAGGCGCCGCAGCGGCCGGGCGCCGAAGGCCGGGTCGTAGCCGCGGTGCGCCAGGTAGCCCTTGGCCGCCGGCGTGACGTCGAGGCCGATCCGCCGCTGTGCCATCCGCCTGGCCAGCCAGCCGAGCTGGATGTCGACGATCTTGGCGATCTGTGTCTCAGTCAACCGCTGGAAGACCACGATCTCGTCGACCCGGTTCAGGAACTCGGGCTTGAACGTCGCCCGTACCGCCTCCATCACCTTCTCCGACATCCGCTCCTCGTCGGACTCCGACAAGATCCAGTTCGACCCGATGTTCGAGGTCATGATCAGGATCGTGTTGCGGAAGTCGACCGTTCGCCCCTGCCCGTCGGTCATCCGCCCGTCGTCCATCACCTGGAGCAGCACGTTGAACACATCGGGGTGGGCCTTCTCGATCTCGTCGAGGAGCACCACCGAGTACGGCCGCCGGCGCACTGCCTCGGTCAGCTGGCCGCCCTCGTCGTAGCCGACATAGCCGGGCGGGGCGCCGTAGAGCCGGGACACCGAGTGCTTCTCCATGTACTCGCTCATGTCGATGCGGATC
>DAIQBQ010000313.1:0-3793 GCA_036781065.1 Actinomycetota bacterium | reverse complement strand
CGGATGGCGGGCGCGGGTTCGCTATTGCCGCCAGCGAGGCCGGGGCGGGGGAGCGGATCGCCCTGGTGTCGCCCGACGTCGCCAGCTGCGACGAGTGCCTGGCCGAGCTCCGCGACCCGGCCGCTCGCCGGTTCGGCTACGCGTTCACCAACTGCACCAACTGCGGGCCCCGGTTCACCATCACCACCGGTATCCCCTATGACCGGCCCAACACCACGATGGCCCCGTTCGCCATGTGCGCGGAGTGCCGGGCCGAGTACGAGGACCCAGCCAACCGGCGGTTCCACGCCCAGCCGATCGCCTGCCCGGTCTGCGGGCCGTTGGTATCGATGGGGGGGCTGACCGGGCCGCCGGCGATCCAGGCGTGTGCCCGGTCGCTGGCCGACGGTAAGGTCGTGGCGCTGAAGGGGCTTGGGGGCTACCACCTGGCCTGCGATGCCAGCAACCGAGCGGCGGTTGATGCCCTCCGGTCGCGCAAGGTCCGCGAGGAGAAGCCGTTCGCGGTCATGGCTGGGTCGCTGGAGGCGCTCCGCCTTGTGTGCGACATCTCGGCTGAGGAAGCGGCGCTGCTGAGCGGCCACCGGCGGCCGATCGTGCTGCTGGGCCGGTCGTCGGCCCCGACGGTGGCGTTGGCCGAAGGGGTGGCGCCCCGGAACCGCTGCCTGGGAGCGATGCTGCCGTACACGCCGCTGCACAGCGTCCTCCTCGATGCCTTCGCCGCCCTCGCCGCCGAGCAGGGCGGCCCGGGGATCCTGGTCATGACCAGCGGCAACCGCTCCGACGAGCCGATCGCCTACGAGGACGTCGACGCCGCCGCCCGGCTTGGCCCGATCGCCGATGTCGCCCTGACCCACAACCGGCCGATCCACATGCGATGCGACGACTCGGTCACCCGCGTGTACCGGGGCGAGGAGTACCTGATCCGGCGGGCCCGCGGCTACGCCCCGGAGCCGCTGCTGCTCCAGGCGGCATTCCCCATGCCGGTGCTGGCGGTCGGTGCCGAGCTCAAGCACACCTTCTGCCTGGGGGCTGAGCGTCGGGCGTTCGTGTCGCACCATATCGGCGACCTGGAGAACTACGAGACGATGCGCTCGTTCATTGAGGGCGTCGCCCATTACTGCCGGATCTTCTCGATCACCCCTGACGCGGTCGCCTACGACCTGCACCCGGAGTACCTCTCGACGAAGTGGGCGCTCGATCAGGTCTCCGGCGAGGCCGAGCCGCCGCCGGGCATCGCCCTCGAGGGCTGCGAGCTCGTCGGCGTCCAGCACCACCATGCCCACATCGCCTCGTGCATGGCGGACAACGGGATCGGCGGCCAGGTGATCGGGCTGGCCCTGGACGGCACCGGCTGGGGCAGCGACGGGACGTTGTGGGGCTGCGAGGTGCTGGTAGCGGGCCAGGCCAGGTTCCGGCGGGCCGGCCACCTGCGCACCGTCCCGTTGCCCGGCGGTGCGGCTGCGATCAAGGAGCCGTGGCGGATGGCCGCGGTGTATCTGGAAGCGGCGTTCGGTGCCGTGGCCGCCGCGGAACTGCGACTGCCCTTTGTGGCGGAGACGGCGGGCAGCTGGGGCCGGGTGCTGGAGCTGGCAGCCAAGGGGATCAATGCCCCGGTCTGCTCGTCGGCGGGGCGGCTGTTCGATGCCGCCGCGGCGCTCGCCGGGCTCCGGTCGACGGTGGTGTACGAGGGTCAGGCGGCGATCGAGCTCGAGCAGGCTTCGGACCCGGGGGAGCGGTCGGCCTACCCCTGCCCGGTCGGTGGCGCCGTCGGCGCTCCCGGGGGCCTGGTCGTCGACGGTGTCGCGCTGGTGGCGGCGCTGGCCGAGGACCTTGCTTCCGGGTCGCCGGTGGCGGTGGCCGGAGCCCGCTTCCACAACGGGTTGGCGGGGGCGCTGGTGGCGTGCTGCACGTCGGTGCGGGAGGCGACCGGCTTGACCCGGGTCGCCCTGTCCGGGGGCACCTTCCAGAACCTGCTCCTGCTGGAGGCGGTGACCGCTGGGCTGGAATCGGCCGGGTTCGAGGTGTACCGGCACCGCCGGGTCCCGGCCAACGACGGCGGCATATCGCTCGGCCAGGCGGCGGTGGCGGCGGCCCGCATCGCCGGGGGTTCCGACGACGATGGCTCGTGAAGGATCGCCCGGGGCTGTGGTGGGAGCCGGGGAGCGTATCCGGGCCGAGGTTGGCTCCTGGCCCGGGGTGAGCGTCGAGCCACATCGTTTCGGCGGCTGGGAGTACAAGGTCGGGCGCCGGGAGATGGGCCATGTCCACGGGGACCGGCTGGCCGACCTGCCGCTGCCGAAGGCGGTGCACGACGAGGTGATCGCCGCCGGGAGGGCCGAGCTGCACCACGTATTGCCGGACAGCGGCTGGGTCAGTTGCTGGATGCGCGGCCCCGAAGACGCGACCAACGTGATCGAGCTGTTCCGGCTGCAGTACGAGCGCTACACCAAGGCGCGCCCTGCCCTTTAGGGGCTGTTCAGCACCATCAGCGACGAGCTCGGAGGGTGACCGGGGGCCCGGCGAGGGTTCGTGGGCCGGGCCAGCCCCGTGAGCGGAGGGTCCGCTCGATCCGGTCGAGGATCCACTCGGGCCGGTGTTTGAGGTCTTCCGGGGTGAACCGGAGCACGGCGTAGCCGGCGGCGACGATGTCGTTGCCCCGGATCCGGTCGTACTCGGAGTCCTGGCGTCCTGAGTGGTGCTTGGCGGTGTCGCCCTCGACGATCGTCATGTAGGTGCCGGTGCCCAGGTCGCCGCGGTAGGGCAGGCCGGGAATGCGGTACTCCTCGACAAATGGGAACCCGGCCCCCAGTACCAACTGCCGGAGTACCTTCTGGAACTCGCTGGCCGACGGGCCGTCGTACGGTGCCCGGTCTTCGAGAAGGTCCGCCATGATCCTGGCGCCGCGCCGCCCGTACCCATCGATGTGCTTGATCGCGTAGAGCACCGCTCCCTCGGTGACGAAGTCCCGGCGGAGGGCTTCGTCCAGCGTCTTCTCGACCTGATCGGAGGGCAGCACTGCGGCCAGGTCGACGAGGGTGCGGTGGGGACCGGTCACCGGGATGGCGTCAACCACGGTGATGAAGTCCCGTTGCGGCCTGCCGTGGTGGACGGTGAAGGCCGGGCCGTCGAACTGAGGTCGTTTCAGCGACGTGATCTCCACTCCCGCCGTTGCGAACCGGTCCAGCCCGTGCAGCCGGGCGGCGGCCCCGTGCGAGGCGACCGCCTTCGCCGTCCGGAGCCACCCGGCGGGGTCACCGCCACCCCAGGCGCAGGCGGCGAACAGCTCCTGCTCCCAGCTCCATGGCGCCCCGCAGATCCGGTAGACGCCGGGATAGGCCTTTTCCAGGAGAGCCGCCTCCACCTTACGAGCTATGGCCGAGTGGCTCGTCCCGAGTCGCCCAAGCTGGGTGCTGGTCACGATCCCGTGCTGGCACGTAGCGATCGTTGCGACCTCTTCCCATAGCATTCAGCCATTAGAGCATATGTCTATGTCTGTTTTTGCCCGGAATCCGGGCAAAAATCACACCAAGCAGGCTGTAAGCGCTTAGGGAAGCATCCAGGTCGTCGTTCCGATCAGCAGGAAGATGCCGACCATGAGCATCGAGGACACCGCGACCGTGATCCAGAACGGCACGTCTTTGAGCGGCCGGGCGATGGCGACCAGCAGCGGGAAGGCGGTCAGGTAGAACCGTGGCATCGAGGCGTAGGTGTCGTAGTACAGCGCCAGGGCGATGATCGGCAGGCTGTAGAGCCAGAGGATCGCCGGCGGCCGCCACCTCACCATCAGGACGAC
>DAIQBQ010000312.1:0-3818 GCA_036781065.1 Actinomycetota bacterium | reverse complement strand
GCAGAAACGGGTGTGATCACACCCCTGGCTGCTCCCTCACCCCGGAAACGCGAACCCGTGGACGGTGTGGCGCGCTCGACTTCAAGCGCTCCAGAGAAGCTTTAACGTCAGAGCGCGGTCGCCGGGCGCAGCTCGGTGGCGGCGTTGCGGCGGCGGCGTCCCCGGATCAGCACTGCACCGGCGGCGAGCCCGGCCAGGACTACTGCGCCACCGGCGGCGGCGTAGCGGGGGTTGGCCAGCGGCCGGGTGCCCTCGGGGCGCGTCCACACGGGGGGAAGGTGTAGCCGGCCGGCCCCCACCCAGCCAGCACCCGGGCGCGCCCGGGTGCGCACCGAGTCGATGAGGGTGTCGTGCAGCCAGGCGGGCGGCGCGACGGTGTGGTCGACCAAGCCGCTGAGCGCGATGCCGAGCTGCCGGTAGGCGGCGAGGTCAGCCTGGCAGCCGGCGCAGGAGCGGACGTGCGCCTCCACTGCCTTGGCGGCGGGCCCGGTGGGCTGGCCGGACGGCTTGTCCATGCTGGCAGCGAGGTGCCCGGAGACCTCACGACACTCCACCGCTGCCACTCCTCTCTCGCCGTGCCTCGTCGCCGGTCCGGGTGCCCTCTGGGCGCTCTGTGGCCCGCTTCGGGCGGCCCCCCGGTGCTTCGTCGAACAGTAACTCCTTCAACTTCTGCCGGGCCCGGAAAAGGCGGACCTTGGCGGCACCGGCGCTGATCCCCAGTGCCTCGCCCACTTCCTCCAGCTCCAGCCCGTACACGTCCCGCATCACCACGACGCTGCGGTAGCCTTCGGGCAAGGTCGCCAGCGCCGAGTCCAGCCGGTCGGCCAGCAGGCGCCGGTCCAGCTCAGCAGCGGGTTCCCCGACCGGATCCGCCGGCCACTCCTGCCACTCCACCCCGTCGAGGGGCACTTCGTTGCGGCGCCGCGACCGCTTGCGCAGCGTCGTGATCGCCACACTCGACGTCACCCGGTAGAGCCACGTCGAGAACTTCGCTTCACCCCTGAACGAGCGGATGGAGCGGAGCAGCCGGATGTACGTCTCCTGGGTCACGTCGGCAGCGTCGTCGGGGTTCCCGGTCATCCGGAGCGCCAGCGAATACACGTCGCGCTCGGTCAGCCGGATCAGTTCCTCGAACCCCTCTGGTCGGCCCTGCCTGCATGCCTCGATGACCTCGGAAGGTACGTCCACACGTCTTCCTTCGTAGGCTTGGACGCTCTGCGTCTGCGAAAGGTTACGGGGTTGATTTACCGCCGGGCGGCCTGGCGCAATCCGGTCAGTACCGGAACAGCCCGCCGGCGACTACCAGGGTCTGGCCGGTGACGTAGTCGGCGTCGCCGGAGGCAAGGTACAGGTGGGCCTTCGCCACGTCGTCCGGCTGGCCGGCGTACCCCAGCGGGATCATCATCATCGCCAGGTTGCGCAGGCCCTCGGGGATGCCCAGGTCCGGGTCCTCGGACTTCTCCTTGGGGGCGGTCAGCCGGGTCTCGATGAACCCCGGCGCCACGACGTTGACGTTGACATGGAACGGTCCGAGCTCGATCGCCAGCGTCCGGGCCAGACCGATCAGCGCCATCTTGGCCGTGGCGTAGTTCGACTGCCCGGCGTTGCCCATCAGGCCGGAGGTGGACGAGGTCATCGTGATCTTGCGGTGGTAGGCCGGAGCCCCCCCGGATGCCTGCTCGGCCTTGGCTGCCGACCGCATGTGCTCGACCGCGGCCCGGGTGGCGTTGAGGGCGGTGTGCAGGTTGACGTCCAGGACGAAGTTGAACGTTGCCGCGTCCATGGTATGGAACATCTTGTCCCGGGTGATCCCGGCGTTGTTGACCAGGACGTCCAGGCGGCCGAAGCCGTCGACCGCCCGGGCGATCAGGGCGGCGGCGCCTGCCGGCTCGATGGCGTTGTCGGCGTTGAGGAGCGCCTCGCCGCCGGCAGCGGTGATCTCCTCGACCACCTCCGTCGCCGGGGCGGGGTCGACGTCGTTGACCACGACCTGCGCCCCCTCGGCGGCGAAGAGCCTGGCCGTGGCCGCGCCGATCCCACGGCCGGCGCCGGTGACGATCGCGACGCGGTTGTCGAGCCGTCCCATGCGAACGGCGTTGCCTAGCGGGTTTCCCGGTGCATCCGGTGGCAGCGGCACCAGCGGCAGTACTTCTTCATCTCGATCCGGCCCTGCTGCTTTTGCCGGTTCTTGGTCGTGATGTAGTTGCGCCGCTTGCACTCGCTGCACGCCAGGATGACGTGAGGCCGCTTGTCACTAGAAGCCATTGCTATCGCCTTTGCCTTGCCGTTGCTTTTGCTCTGCCTTGCCCTGGCTCTGCCTTGCCTTCGGCTTTTGCTCTGCCTTGCCCTGGCTCTGCCTTGCCGTTGGCTCTGCCTTGCCGTTGGCTCTGCCTTGCCGTTGGCTTTGCCTTGGTTCTGCCTTCGGCCTTGTCTTTGCCTTCCCGGGGGGGATCCGGGGGGCAGAGCCCCCCGGATGTTACTTGTGGATCTTGGTGACCCGGCCGGCGCCGACGGTCCGGCCACCCTCACGGATGGCGAACCGGAGGCCCTCCTCCATGGCGATCGGCTGGATCAGCTCGACCTTCATCGAGGTGTTGTCGCCGGGCATCACCATCTCGGTGCCCTCGGGGAGGTCGACCGAGCCGGTGACGTCGGTGGTCCGGAAGTAGAACTGCGGCCGGTAGTTGTTGAAGAACGGCGTGTGCCGTCCACCCTCGTCCTTGGACAGGACGTAGACCTGGCCGTCGAACTGGGTGTGCGGGGTGATCGAGCCCGGCTTGGCAAGCACCTGGCCCCGCTCGACCTCGTCCTTGTTGACGCCGCGCAGCAGGATGCCGACGTTGTCGCCAGCCTGGCCTTCGTCAAGCAGCTTGCGGAACATCTCGACGCCGGTGCACACCGACTTGCGGGTGGCCTTGGCGATGCCGACGATCTCGACCTCGTCGGAGACCTTGATCTTGCCGCGCTCCACACGGCCGGTCACGACGGTGCCGCGGCCGGTGATCGTGAACACGTCCTCGATCGGCATCAGGAACGGCCTGTCGATGTCGCGGACCGGCTCCGGGATGTAGGTGTCGCAGGCGTCCATCAGCTCGAAGATGCCCTTCTCCGCCTCCGGGTCGCCCTGCAGCGCCTTCAGCGCCGAGACCCGCACCACCGGCACGTCGTCGCCGGGGAACTCGTAGCTGGTCAGCAGTTCGCGCACCTCCAGCTCGACCAGGTCGAGGATCTCCGGGTCGTCGACCATGTCGACCTTGTTCATGGCCACGACGATGTAGGGCACGCCGACCTGCCGGGCGAGCAGCACGTGCTCACGGGTCTGCGGCATCGGGCCATCGGCGGCAGACACGACGAGGATGGCCCCGTCCATCTGGGCGGCGCCGGTGATCATGTTCTTGATGTAGTCGGCGTGGCCGGGGCAGTCGACGTGGGCGTAGTGACGCTTCTCAGTCTGGTATTCGACGTGGGCGATGGCGATCGTGATCCCACGAGCCCGCTCCTCCGGCGCCTTGTCGATCTGGTCGAACGGCGTGAAGTCTGCCCAGCCCTTGGACGCCAGGACTTTGGTGATGGCCGCGGTGAGCGTGGTCTTGCCATGGTCGATGTGACCGATGGTGCCAATGTTCACATGGGGCTTCGTGCGTTCAAACTTCTTCTTGGCCATCGCCTACCTCCCAACACCTTTCCTTTGTTGCCCTCTCCGGGGGCCCGGACCACAGGACACTGTTTCAAGTTGGCTCCCGCCCTGCCCACCCCTCAACCTTCAGAGCGGGACATCGAGGCCGGTAGCGGCGGGCGGATTCGAACCGCCGACACAG